>NZ_JCACKO010000159.1:0-96095 GCF_059505445.1 Brasilonema angustatum
GCCTTTTACAAGTCCCCATTTTACTCTAACAAGGACTTTTGCAAGAGGTCTATTGAACAAGAAGATGCCAAACTCGGTAAAATCAGAATTCGGCTCTGGAGAAAAGCGCCCCCTCAGGGGCTAGCGGAACCGGAGGTTCTCCCTGAAGGGTATAGGGGTATAGAAGCATAGGGGTGTAGGGGAAATGTATTTACGCTTGGAATAGAGAAAATGTATTTCTTCTCTTCTCTCTTTTCTTGGCGTTCTTGGCGACGCCAGTCGCCTCTGTCGGGAAACCCTCTCCGAAGTTGCCACAACGCGGGGAACCCGCGCAAGGCACTTCTCTGTGCAGCGCTGGCTCGTCTTGACGGTTCGATATTTTTACAACTCAAATAGGATTGCTATATTCCCTTACACCCAGCCTACGGCGACCTACGGTCCACTCCGTTAACGCTGCGCTAACACACCCTTACACCTTTGATTGGCACTGCAAGATCACAATCAGTGTATACCTAAAATAAATAAAGTTAAATTAATATCATTAAATTTTATCCGGAAGAGTATTGAGTGTATAAGAATAATATACTTAAGTGCATTGCTGCGGTGTTATTAGTATTTTTTCGGGACTTCAGACAGGGTTAAAGTATCTATCACTTGGTTTAGGGTAAAACTTAAATTGCCTTAAGAGTATCAAAACTGTGCCATTAACTAATGGGTTCACCAACGTTGATGTTAATATCAAACAATTTGGTACTTGAGCACATTAGATAAATGTATACCAAGGTTTAGCTCGAAAGCGTGCAACTACGGAAAACCACAACTTAGAGAAGTTACTAAGGCTATGCTGAAGTCAGACAAATATCCTCACCCGTTGTCACAAGCCTACACAGCCCAGTTAAATGAAGAAGGTGGATTGAATCTTGGTCAAGTTGGAGCTACTCTGCGCCGCCGTGCATTATTAATTGCTGGTGTAACAGGCGTAGTAGCGACAGCAGCGGTTTTGAAGGCGGAAACAGATCCTCCAGTGTATCAAGGTCGATTTGAGATTTTAACAAAACCTGTGACTGGTGAGGGTCGGGCAGTAGCCAATATCCCTCAAAGCCTGAGTTCTCAACAAGGAATAGCATCTCCTGAGTCAGTAGAAGCAGTTACGACGACGATGCAAGTTTTAGAAAGTCGTAAAATGTTAGACAAAGTTGTCGAAGAGCTTCAGGATAAGTATAAAACTAAATATCCAAATCTGGATTACGACTCAATAGTTGGCGGCTTACAAATAGCATCCGGAAAACCAAACATCTTAGAAGTCACATACACATCTCCAGACAAAGAGCTAGTTCGCGATGTCTTAACTAAACTTCAAAAAACTTATGTGGAGTATAGTGTTAACGAGCGTCTAGACGATGTTAATCAGGCAATTAGCTTTGTTAGACAGCAAGAACAGCCTTTAGAGAATCGGGTTAGAGCCTGGCAAGAAAGACAGCGAATCATTCGACAAAGGCATGACTTGGTTGAACCAGCACAGAAAGCTCAAGAAATTTCTCAACAAATTGCTACTTTAACGCAACAGCAAGCAGAAAATCGCGTACAGCTAGAACAAATGCTAGCTACCTATGAAGATTTGAAACGGGAGTTAGCCCAACAGCCAGGTGAAAGGGCTGGAAATTCGGTGCTGAGCGAAAACGCTCGCTACCAAAAAATATTGGATCAAATCCAAACAGTAGACATTGAGATAAAAAAAACAGGAGCAAAATTCACAAATGAAAACCCCAGTTTGCAATATTTACAGGGGCAGAAAGCAAATCTGCTGCCAATGCTAGCTGGCGAAGAAAACCGGGTGAAAAGAGATTATGAAAGTCGTATCCGAGCCTTGCAAGCACGTGATAAATCTTTGGGAGACAAAATTGCTTATTTCAATAATTACCTCAGAAATTTAGCAGTTGTGATCCGTGAATACGATGATATTCAGCGGAACTTAAAGATTGCCACTGAAGGTCTGACTCAATTTTCAGCTAAAAAACAAGCATTGCAGATTGAGCAAGCTTTGAGGTCGCCCTCCTGGAAGTTACTCGATCCCAAACTAGAGGAAGTCAATGAACCAAAAACTGGCCCAGGCAGTGCCAAACGAAACTTAGCTTTGGGGACACTGTTAGGTTTGCTGTTGGGTACAGGTGCAGCTTTAGTTGCAGATAAGCTTAGTAACGTTCTATACTCTTCCAAAGACCTCAAGGAATCGACTGGATTACCGCTATTAGGAGTCGTTCCTTTAAGGAAAGAAATAGGAGCACTAGCTTGGCAAGAAACATCTGGTGGAATGCAACAAGCAGCCAAAGCATCCTTTTTTGAAGTTTTTCGCTCTCTTTACACCAACATTCTTCTTCTAAGCTCAGATACACCGATTCGTTCACTCGTCATCAGTTCGGCGGCAAAGGAAGATGGTAAGACGACTGTAGCAATACACCTAGCGCTCGCAGCCGCAGCAATGGGGCAGCGAGTACTACTGGTAGATGCAAATCTACGCTCTCCCACAATCCATAATCGTGTCGGTCTGATGAATATTCAGGGATTAACCGATGTCATTGCACAAGATCTAGACTGGAACAATGTGATTGAGCGATCGCCCTTAGAAGACAACCTGTTTGTTCTCAGTGCTGGTCCAATTCCGCCTGACTCAATTAGATTGCTCGCATCTCAGAAAATGCAGGATTTAATGAGTGAGTTACAAGCCTCTTTTGATTTGGTAATTTACGACACGCCACCTTTAGTGGGTTTTGCAGATGCTAACCTACTGGCTGCTAATACCAATGGACTGATACTAGTCGCAGGATTAGGAAAGCTAAAACGTACCATATTCCAGCAAGCTTTAGACGATCTGCAAATGTCTGGCACACCAATTTTAGGAGTGATAGCTAATAAGTCCAAAGATACCATGCCTGCCTCATACAGCTATTACCAACAGTATTACAAGCAAAGCATGAGTAGTGAAAGAATTGGAGATGATGATAGTATTGACTTCACTCATTCCAGGTCTAGTTCATCTTCTTTTAGAAACGGTAGAAGAAACTCATAAAGCCTCGTGGGATGTGTGAAAACTCAGGATGTTGTGTCTGACTCGGTCAAACACAACGGTTTTTTGCCGATGAGAAAAAACAAGGCGCGGCGGACGGAATTTGACTCGCAAACAGAGTACCGGATTTATGCCTGTAGCGCCTCCGCGCTTTAGGTACGCCAGTTCTCAAAGCGCGGGAAATTTTTCTGTTCCGACTGGCTTAACTTTGTTCAAAATTCTTTGTTTGCCGTTACATAACACCTGCCCAAAGCTACCCATTGCTGGAAATTTTTAGCTTGGGCTTGGTTTATTTCCTGCTTCATTCTGATAGTGTCGGCACTATCCAGTCCACAGGCTAACCTCGCCTAACTGGCGATTTTGGACACGCCACATGCTTCAAGCCGGGAGACCGGGACGCCAGGTACTTAGGTCGGGAGACCCTCATCAAGTACTGCCTCTCCAACGCAGTGGCTCAAATTGATTGCTGCGTTCAGATCACGGTCAATGACAAAACCGCAGTGATCCTGCGGGTTCGCAGTCGCCACAACGGGACGCCACATGCTACAAGTCGGCACAGCCGCCCAACGCAGTGGCTCGGGAACCCCAACGCTCTTATCCTGCGACGGGAAACCCGTCTATGTCCTGCGGACACGCTTTGCTATCAGCACTGGCTCCACAAGGCGCTGCGAACCACACTTCAAACACTCGCTCTTTTAGGTGAAGTGTTTCTTTGTTGGTTCCACAGTTTGAACAAGTCTTGGAACTAGGAAACCAACGCTCAACCACGACAAGTTTAGAACCGTGCAACTCGCACTTGTAGGTTAACTGGCGACGAAATTCATAAAATCCCATCTCAGCAATCGCTTTAGCTAGTTTGTGGTTAGCCAACATACCGGTTCAGAAAAACCATAAGCTTGGTGCTTTACCGTATGGTAGTGAACCTCTGGATACTAAACCAATAAGCTTTAAAGGTCGAAGAGGACAGCTAGAAAAACTTAAAGCTGTCCCCAATTGGCAAGAACAGCTTAGAGATTTTGTTGATCAACAAAATCTGTGATCTACCCAAAAATGAGTAGTAATGGGTAGCAATGTCGCAGAAAATAAGTTACAGTATCTAACCCCACCCTCTGGCAGATACTATAAAGCAGCGGTTGAACTGAAGCCTCCTGGTGCGACAATATAATCATGCCGATAGAATCCAACTCCAACTCATCCGAGTCTGGTAAACCAGAACCTGTTCTTGAAGACAACTCACAACCAGATGATTTCGAGGACGTAGGTGAAAATGGCTTTGTACCAGATGAACTCGCTACTCAACAAGCCCTTTCCGCAGTTTCTGCTCTCCAATCTCCGCGCAATACAGCAGTTTTTCAACAAGCACGTTCCATCTTGCAAGGGCGCACTCAACCTCTAACAGTGAAACCTAGGGCTTTGTTGTTTATCTTTGTGGCGATCGCCATCACCTTTCTCGGAATTGCCATTAATAACTGGTTGATTGGTATGTTGGGAACACTTCTAGCTTTGCTGATCTCATTAGCTGTGCTGTTACCAGCAGTCATAAATGGAATACGAAATTGGTTCTCGGCTGAAGAACGGGCCCTGTTTATTGCTTTTTTAGGACTTGTAGCAAGTCTGATTGGCTTCGTGAAGTTCAGCGGGTTGGGCGATCGCATCTTAGCTGTTGGACGCCGAATCAACTGGGAAGCCTCTGGAACACTGGCGGAATGGTTTGGCGCTTTAGGACAAATTCTCATCGCCATTATTGCTGTCTATGTTGCTTGGCGACAGTACGTTATTTCCAAAGACTTGACGATTCAGCAAAACCTGCTGACTGTTCAACAAAATATTATTACTCAGCAACAGACAATTGATTCTTATTTCCAAGGTGTTTCTGATTTAGTATTGGATGAAGAAGGATTGTTAGAAGATTGGCCCCAAGAGAGGATGATTGCTGAAGGACGCACAGCAGCAATTTTGAGTAGTGTGGATGGTAGTGGTAAAGCGAAAATTCTCCGTTTTCTCTCGCGTTCCAAATTGCTGACACCTCTAAAGCGCGATCGCCACCTTGGTCGAGCTATTCTTGATGGTAATGGTGGTTATGCAGAAGATCGAAAGGCGGGTTTGCGTGTCATCGATTTAGGGGTGATGCTTGCTGGGGCTGATCTTGGTGGTACTGATTTGCGTTGGACTGATCTTTCGGAAGCAAATCTTGTCCGCGCTGATCTCACTGGCTGTGACTTAGTAAAAGCCAACCTCTCGCGGACTATATTATATGAAGCAAAACTTGATGGTGCAGATTTGAACGGAATTCGCTTATTTTATGGTGTTGCTGAAACCGCCTCACCCCGCAGCCGCACTGAACCGCCCGATTATCAAACTGGCGAACACACAGGGGCTGTTGTAGAAAATGTTAATTTCACTGATGTCCAGCGAATGTCTGAGGCTGCGCGTTACTATTGCTGCGCTTGGGGAGGCGAAAAAACCAGAGGTACTATCCCCGGTGGTTGCGAAGAAATTCCTAATAAGTTGGGTAGATAATTACAAGTAACAAGCAAAACCTTTGGATAGAGACATCAAAAATTTCGATCAAGTTTCCTGTAAGAAATGTCAATACTTTAAAAATAATCCTTATCTCAAATGTGCGATACATCCTACGACTGCTTTAACTGAAGAAGCTATCAATTGCTCTGATTACTCTCCTAACACCATGTCCGCCTAATTAGTTATAATTTGGTGCATCTGTGCCTAAACCTGAAAACTCTTTCTCCGGTGCTCTCTACCCCCTGCTCCCCAAGAGCCTTAATGATAAGTCTTTAACCGGACACGATATAACAAGGGACATCATTGAAAACCCCAGCAATCTCACTCAAAACGAGTGGTGCTGCAGGCATACCCTATTGCCTGCAAGCAACAATCTCAACCTTCAATAAACTTCATTCCCACACCATTCATACAGTAGCGATTTCCTGTCGGGGCAGAACCGTCATCAAACACATGACCCAGATGTCCACCACAGCGACGACAATGTACTTCAACGCGAGTCATAGAAAATGACTCGTCTACGGTTGTGGCGATCGCCCCTTCAATGGGTGCGTAAAAACTGGGCCAGCCTGTGCCGCTGTTGAATTTGGTTTTAGATGAAAAAAGTGGTAAGTTGCAGGCAGCACACACATAAGTTCCCTTTGCATATTGCTTATCGAGAGGGCTGGTGTGAGCCATTTCAGTCCCATGTTCCCGCAGGACAGAAAACTGTTCCGGCGTTAAAATTTTGCGCCACTCTTGTTCGGTTTTGGTGATTTCAAACCCATTCTTTACAATTGCTATAAATTGTGACCTTCCTGAGAAATAATGTGATAACCATCCTGTGCCCAGCATTGCTGCGCCAGCTTGTAAAAAATACCGTTTTTTCATAATTTCAGTTGCTGCTAACCACTCGCTGAATAACTAGCATGAGCGATGTCTGACGACAAGCCGCTCCGCGTCTACGTTCTGAATTAGTCCTGATAGAATCATTAAAATTCGCTAAGAAGCATTGACATAAATACATCAACTTCTGTCATTGTCTACTTTCTCTCAATAGACTTCGTGGCAGTTGTAGGGAATAGGGAACGCTTAACAGAACCTCGTAAAATCTCACTTTTGCAAGAGATCAAACATTTCATTCGCTCAAGCAATAAGTGTCATTCAACTTTTTTTTGCATCCAAAATCACCTTATACCAATTCTATGTGAGGCTGCACATTATTTCGACCCCTGCAAACCTCCCCAAACCTGCGGGGAGGGCAGTTAACGGCGATGCGGTTATTTCTATGCATCTTCATATGAAAATGGTATTAATTGTTTCTATTCGAGAGCGTTCTAGGACTACGCTTGTCATACCAAAAGTCGTCTTGGCGGTATGCGCCAAGAGCGTTAGTTTTCAACCTGATTATTCTCTTAACTTCTGTGCGATAGCTAGCCCCTAAGGGGGCGCTGCGCAAACGCTGCTGCCTTCGGCAGATCGCTTTATGCTTGTGTAGTAGAGTCAGATTGATTCAAGACAGAACGAGCATTCAATGACAGCATCACCCGTGAAATACCAGTGGAGAGAACACTGATACCGACCAATGTCCCAATCACCCAGGCAGCATTGAAAGGCCATTGGAACCAAATCATTGCACCCAAGACTAAGGTAACGATACCATTACCTAGTGCCCAAGTCCAGTTTTGTTGTGGACGCAGTTGGAATGCCAAAATAAGCTCAAATACACCTTCTGTCAGCAAAAAGCTAGCCAACAATAAAGTCAGTGTGAGAACTCCTGTCAAAGGATAAACAAATAGCATCACGCCTGTTGCGACGTAGAGAATACTAAGTAAGATTTTCCAAACAAAGCCTCCCTGATTGCGGGTTTGAAATGCATAACCTAGCTTTGCTGCGCCCGAAGAAATGAGAATTAAAGCAATCCAAGTTTCAGCGAAGATTGTAGAGACAGAAGGTAAAGCGACTGCAACAATTCCTAAAACAGTCACAAGAATGCCAATTAAGAGCGACTTATTAATCTCTTTTTTGATATCACCCGAAATGTTAGTTGTCATAAAAATTTTTTCCTTATAGTTAATAGAACTATACAGTTTAGGCTATAAAATTTCTCAAGGATTTTGTAGACCCCTAAGATATATGCCCAACGAGGTTCTACCACGCAGCCTCACCCCGGCGCTGACTCCTTTTGACGTCGAGCACAGCCAAGACGTCAAAGCTGAGCGAAGTCGTTCGCGTAGTGTGTCCGGAGGACATAGCTTTGACTTTTGACTTACATTGAAGCGGCACTAGCCATATTTCTAGGATAATATCTCCCCATTCTTCTGATGTCATCTATATGGAAAAAACGGCACGATCGCAACATAAGGAAAAGTTACTCCTGTTTTATCCATCAAGAAGTAGAGGAAAAAAATGTCTTCACCTAATGCCTTACTGGCTTTGTCCAACAATATAGCTGACATTGTAGAGCAAGTTGGTGGTGCTGTTGTTGCCGTGAACGCTGGTAGGCGTATTTCTCCTAGTGCTATTCACTGGCGCAAAGGAATTATCGTCACTTCTGATGAGTCACTCCGCCGCTATGACGAAATCACAGTTACTCTATCAAATGGTAGTACTCTACCCATCACACTCATAGGACGTGACTCTACCACTGATATCGCTGTTTTCAAGGTAGAAAACGCAGAAATCCCGGTGGCGAACATAGGCGACGCCAAAACACTAAAAGTTGGTCATCTGGTACTGGGGCTAGGAAGAAGTAGCGAAGGTGACATTCGAGCAGCTATAGGTGCAGTGAGTGTTGTCAGTGGTGCTTGGCGGAGTATGAACGGCGGTAATATAGACCAGTTCATCCGTCCAGACATCACACTTTATCCTGGTTTTGCTGGTGGACCACTTGTAGATGCTGCAGCTTCAGTGGTAGGAATGAACACATCGGGACGACGCGGTACTGCTCTGACTATCCCAGCTTCTACAGTTAATCGGGTGATTGACCAACTTTTGGCAAAAGGACATATTGCACGCGGTTACCTGGGTTTAGGAATGCAACCCGTACGTTTACCAAACAACCTGAGAACAGCACTCAATTTAACTTCTGTTGGTGGAGTGATTGTTGTTAATGTAGAGCCAAATGCACCTGCTGACAAGGCTGGTGTGTTGATTGGGGATGTGTTGGTCAGTTTTGATGGTACTCCAGTAGATGATACAGGTGATGTGTTGGCATTTTTGAATAGTGGCGATCGCGTTGGCAAAACTGTCAAAGTGCAAGTCATCCGAGGTGGCGCGTTAGTTGAGTTAGCAATAGCAATTGGCGAAAGATCCGCAAGCGAAGAGTGATACCAATTCAAAATTCACCCATTCAAAATTGAAAAGTAAAACATGAATCTCACAACAATCACACGCTTGACTGATGAATTCGCATCGGTGGCTGACAATCTACGCAAAGTGACTGTGAAAGTGCGTAGTAGTTCTTTTGGAAGTGGTTCTGGTGTTATCTGGCAAACCACAGAGGGAAGTAGTTTAATTATTACAAATGCCCATGTCGCTACCAACAACAGAGCAACTGTGGAACTCTGGGATGGACGAGTTTTTGAGGCTGTACGTACTAATATAGACCCAACAAAGGATTTAGCTGCTCTCAAAATTGACGCGACTGATTTACCCACTGCAACTATCGGTCATTCTGATGCTTTACGAGTAGGTGAATTGGTCTTAGCAGTTGGTAATCCTTTTGGTGATAGCGGTGCTGTCACAACCGGGATTATTCACGCCAATCATCAGCGTGTAGTTATGGCTGATATTGTGCTGTTTCCTGGTAATTCTGGTGGTCCACTTGCTGACAGTCTTGGGCGAGTCATCGGAATTAACACCATGATTGTCAACAATTTGGCTGTAGCAATACCAAGCCTTACTGTAGAACATTTTTTGCATGGAAATCGTCAAAAGCTTGGTGTGACGCTGCAACCTGTGCTGGTGAATCCAACCAACAAACGCAATTTGGGTTTATTGGTGTTGTCGGTGAATTCTGGAAGTGCTGCTGAAGCTGCTGGTGTGCTTGTTGGTGATGTCCTTATTGGAGTTTCCGGAAAATTGTTTACCAGTCCTCATGATTTAAGCAACTATCTTGAAAACACTAACAACAGCGAACCACTACCGTTACAAATTCTGCGCGGCGGACGGCAATTAGTTTGTCAGGTGGCGGAGGTGGTATGATTCGTGTGTTTGTAGTTGCTGCTTCCCCTGTGGTGCGAGCTGGGTTATCAGCTGTCGTGGCGACGAGTTCTAAACTCACAGTCGTAGGTACTGCATCAGATTTGGATGCATTGACAAGGGAATTTGAGCAACTACAACCCGATGTGCTGCTGTTGGATGTGAGTGGTCAGTTTCAAGAATTAGTCTGGGAAAAATTGCTCTCTTCACAACAGCAGCAATACTCTGCAATTGTTGTTCTAACTGATGAACTCGATAGTCTAGACTTGGAAGCAGCGCTACGTGCTGGTGTACGCAGCATATTGCCAAGTAGCAGTACAGAGTCGGAAATTGTCGCGGCTGTTGAGGCGATCGCCCTCGGACTTGTTGTGCTGCACTCTGATACTATCGAGTTTCTGCTTCCTTTAAAAGAGTCGAGTGTGCGGGACAAACAGACGACAAATCCTGTGCAAGCACTGACACCACGAGAAATAGAAGTTTTGCAGATGCTTGGTTCTGGATTGAGTAATAAGGCGATCGCCAAACGTCTCAATATCTCTGAGCATACTGTTAAGTTTCATGTCTCATCTATTTTTCAAAAGCTGAGTGTCTCTACACGTACAGAGGCAGTGACTGTTGGTGTGAGGCTGGGTTTAATCATGTTGTGACAAGTCCTCACTCATTTTCGCTTAGTTTCTTCGGCTTTTTGGCTGTTAATCCCCAATTATGTCTGTCTAATGGGGGATTTTCATATATATATGGTTAACATAAGGTTATACATACACCAAAAATTGGTTAACGCAAGGTTATAAATACATCGGTTTTCACTTGTTTAGAGTTCATTTTTGAAAGTTGTAGTTGAGGAGTGCCATAGCCCCCAAAATCGGAGATAAAGTGTTGATTTTACGTCCAGCATATGTGGCTGGACGAGTTGGAAAAGTCTGTGCCAAAGAAATATTATCAGGCGATTATCCTACTGAACGCTGGCTGATTCGGGTGGATTCAGAAGACATTGTTGTATCTTTGAATTCAAAAGAATTTGAGGTCGTCAACGATGATTTTGAAATATCTTAGGTGATGTCTGATCAACCGTTGCCAATTCCTAATTCTTTTTTGCTGCGTTTAAGCTGTTTCCAAAGTTCATCAATCTTTTGATAAGCTTCTTGTGGTGCTAGTTTCCCTGATGTTTCTAAACTACTGATGTAGCCAACCTTCTGGGAAAATTCTTGGAGATTGGCGTTAAACACGAGATTTTCTGGCTTGATTTGACCGTAGTAGCGAGCGCGAGGGTAGAGAAGTTTTTCTTTGTCTGTTCGATCAGAATGTTCCATGAGTCTACCTCCTATTCATAATTTACTTTAATAGTATTTAATTTAAATTTAACCACTGTAATTTTTATTACAATTGAGTCAGTTTTATTGACATATTCTCTTCCGAATTTTATATTATACCAACAAAGTTAGTTAAACAGAGCGAAATTAGAGCTGGTTGCCTTGATTAATCTATGCGCTAGATTGATTTTTGCTTCACAAGTTTTTTCAACAATTCCATCAAATATGTGTTTTTTACAGCGGTTTTCATATGAATAGACCACAAATCGTAGGGTGGGCATTGCTCACAAAAGCCTACGTGATAGACATTTGAGATATTGGTGAGCAATGCCCACCTTACAGAAAACCGCTGTAACGTGAACTTCATCCTTAAGTACGATAAATCGAGCTAAAAACCGTATTTAATGAAGGTTCTTAAAACTATAACATGACAGTGTCAAACACAATCCAGCTATCTTTAGCTTGTTCTCACTTAAGACGGTGGAGGGTAAGTAGATGCTTGGGTATTGGATTTTGGTGCTTGAAAACCTTACTAGGTCTACGTTTTAGAAAATACCTAAATTTCTGAATTAACCTGCGGAATATAAGTAAAGTTCTGGGCAAAAAATTTGCTCACACTGAATTATTTATTGTTATTTTTAATATTATTTTAACCTAAACTTAATTTACAGCAAATCTTTCAAATTGCCGTAGGTTACAGCACTATGGTCAAAACCAACGATCCCACCATTGTTTTGCTGCTGCTTTTCGGTGGTGTGATGTTACTTTTATATGGAGTGCGGCTAGTCACAGATGCTATGGAACGGGCTTTGGGGGCACGTTTGCGCCTTGCGATGATGACGCTTGCTGAGCGCCCCTTTGCAGCTTTTGTGACGGGTGTTATAACAACTGTGCTTACTCAAAGTTCTTCAGCAACTGCCTCTGTGCTCGTTGGATTGGTGAGTACTCAGTTAGTGCCGTTAGCAGCGGCAGCAATCATGCTACAGGGAGCTGCGGTTGGTTCTACATTGGTTGTGCAACTGCTGGCGTTTCATATCACTGACTACGCCTTAGAACTCTTAGGACTGGGTGCGGCAGTAGCCATATTCACTGACCGCAGCACAGCCTTACGTCCAATAGGTAGGGGGATTTTCAGCTTTGGACTCGTGTTGGTAGGGTTGGCGATGATTGATGCAAGTAGTGCTCCCATCACCGCTAGTCCTATTACCAAAGCAGTTCTTGAGACGCTTTCTAGTTCACCTGTGATATTGACATTGACAGGCACAATTCTTGCGATCGTTTTTGTCTCAAGCACAGCCACTATTGGTCTAGTGTTGGTGCTAGCAGCAGGTGGGGCACTACCACTGTCTGCTGCACTGGCGATGACACTAGGTGCCAATGTAGGGACGACAATTGCACCATTGTTAACAGCCTTGAATCGAGGCAGTATCACTGGGCGTAGACTGGCGTTCATATATGTAGGTACTAGACTACTAGGGGCTACCCTAGCGCTGTTTGCGCTCAATCCGTTGACAGCACTACTGCATAGCCTGCCACTTTCAATTGCCGCTGTCATTTCGCTTTTCCACCTGGGATTTAACCTCCTGCTGGCACTTCTGTTCGCTCCACTGGTCAATCAGATAGCACAGCTAGCGACTACGCTATTACCTGAACCAACTAGTACCCAGAAGTCAGGGGCACGTTACCTTGACTCCGCTGCTTTGTCTGTTCCTGCTGTGGCACTCGGGCAAGCAATGCGTGAAATCCTCAGGATGGCTGATTTGGCAGCACAGATGTTGCAGTTGAGCATCCACGCTTTTGAAGATGCGGGCAAAGACATACCCAAACGCATTGCCCAGTTAGATGATCATCTCGACGAGATAGAAATAGCAATTAAGCGCTACTTAACACAGCTTGATACAAATTTAATGACTCAGGAACAGGCACGTCGGGAGATTGTATTACTTTATATTTGCACTGACTTAGAAGCTATTGGCGATATCATTGACAAGCAACTCATGCGACTCGTTAAGCGACAGCGTCGCAAACAAATTGCTTTTTCCAACGAAGAGTGGAATGACCTAGCAACTTATCATGGTGAAACAATGTCGCTCCTGCAACAAGCACTAGCAGGGCTGGCGTCCTTCGACTCAATGGTTGCTAATGATGTTTTATCCCGTAGAACATCACTGACTCAAACTAAGCGTGAACTTCATCTACAACATCTCTACCGCTTGCGTTCTGGGGCTGCATCTAGTTTAGATGCGTCCGCCATCCATCTCGAAGTCGTCAACGCTATCAGTAGTGTCATCTCACACACTTGCAGTATCGCCCGTGCTGTCATCGGAGAGTTCTAGATTTTGACCAAAAGTAGGGGTGTAGGGGTGTAGGGGTGTAGGGGTCAGGCTCCCACAAATCATAGATGTTGATGGTTCTAACTGCTAGTGGTCTCAAGCCCCTACTAACTCATTAATTCCCCCTACACACGCCAGATACCTACGGAGGGAAACCCTCCTTCAGTACTGGCTCCCCTATTCCCTTACCCCCTTACACCCCTTTTTCTGCCTCTGGGCAGCAGGATTCTTAACGGTGTTATTTTGTACTAGTAACGCTACACTAGAACAACTAAAGTGTTCAAAAAATTTACAACAAATAAAAGAAAAATAAGAACCCTTAGTTTTTAGGTTATTGGGTAGTAAAGGTGAGTAATTAAGTGGAAATATTAAGAAGATACGAAGTGATTAGTCCTCAATCTAATAACTAACGACTAATGACTGATAATTAATGACTAATGACTGATAACAAATATGCGTAATTTTCTCAAACAAACTTTTGCCAGCCTAGTCGGAAGCCTATTGGGACTGTTCATTTTCTGCGGTGTGGGAACGACTGGACTGTTGTTTCTACTGTTTGCAGCAGCCTCATCCAAAGATGTCGGTCCTGTTGTGAAAGATAAATCAGTGCTGGTTTTTGACTTGTCTACAAACATAACTGATGGCAAGCCAAGTTCTAGTGAATTGCTTCAACAAGTATTATCCACTGAGGATAATAAAAGGATGTCACTGCGCACAGTTCTAGAGGCTTTGGACAAAGCACAGCGTGACAAACGAATTGTTGGTATATATTTAGATGGAACTGACGCCACACAAGCTAAAGTTACAGGCTTTGCCAGCCTCAAAGAAATTCGTCAGGCGTTGGAGAAGTGTCGCGCTGCTGGCAAGAAGATCATAGCATATGGCATGGATTGGGGGGAAAAAGAATATTACTTAAGTTCTGTGGCTGATAGCATTGTGGTTAACCCCTTAGGAGGAATGGAAATCAATGGTTTGAGCACTCAGCCAATGTTCTATGCTGGGGCTTTGGAGAAATACGGCGTTGGTGTTCAAATTGTACGGGTAGGGAAGTTCAAAGGAGCAGTTGAACCATTCATACTCAAAAAGCTGAGTCCAGAAAACCGCGCACAAACTCAGGAATTGTTGGATGATGTTTGGGGAGAGTGGCGTGCTACGGTAGGAGCAAGTCGCAAAATAAATCCGCAACAGTTGCAGGCGATCGCAGATAATCAAGCTTTGTTGTTGGCAGATCAAGCCAAAGCTAATCGCTTGGTGGATAAAGTAGGATATTTCGATCAGGTGGTTGCTGACCTTAAGCAGTTGACCAACAGCGATAAAGAAGATAAGACATTCCGTCAAATCAGCCTGAAAGAGTATGCGGAAGTTTCCGGAAAGTCCTTGGGTGTCGAACGCGACTCGCAAAATAAAATTGCGGTGGTTTATGCTGAAGGTGAGATTGTCGATGGACAAGGAGATGATGGAGATGTGGGGGGCGATCGCTTTGCCAAAATTTTCCGCCGGCTGCGCCAAGATAAAAATGTCAAAGCTGTTGTCCTGCGGATAAACAGTCCAGGTGGGAGCGTTTCAGGTTCTGACGTGATACAAAGGGAAGTGCGGCTGACTGGTCAAGACAAACCTGTTATCGTATCGATGGGTAATGTCGCCGCCTCTGGTGGCTACTGGATTGCTACAGACTCTAAACGCATTTTTGCTGAACCTAACACAGTTACAGGTTCGATAGGTGTGTTTGCACAGATTTTTAATTTCCAAAAACTGGCAAATGACAATGGTGTGACCTGGGATTCAGTGAAAACTGCCCGCTATGCTGATACTCAAAGTGTTGGTCGCCCTAAATCTCCCGGGGAATTGGCAATATACCAGCGTAGTGTTAACCGAATTTACGATACGTTTCTTGATAAAGTCGCACAAGGTCGCAAACTTCCTAAGCAAAAAGTCGCTGAAATTGCTCAAGGACGAGTTTGGTCCGGTGCTGCAGCGAAAAAAATAGGTTTAGTGGATGACATTGGCGGTTTGGATGCTGCTGTTAAATACGCAGCGACTGCCGCAAATCTGGGAGATAACTGGCAATTACAAGAATATCCCAAAGGAGGCAATCTTAGAGAACGCTTCTTTGGACAGGTGAGTGAACAAGCACGAACTGTTTTAGGCGTGGATAAAGTGCAACTCAAAGCACCAGATCCGTTGATGAGTGAATTCCAAAAACTGCAACAGGAATTAGCAATTTTGCGGAAAATGAACGATCCACAGGGTATTTATGCTCGCTTACCCTTTAACTTGAAGATTGAGTGATACAGCAGGGAACGCTTAACAGGCTTGATGCTCTACATGAACTAATGAGAAAATGTGGTATCTGTATTTTCTCATTAGTTCATGTCCTAATCTACCTGGCAACAGCTATATCAGGAGAGTGGAGAGCGACGAGGGGACAAATCAATTCAAAATCACCCAAGATTGGAGCGGAGGAAACTTCCGCTCCAACTTCTCTCAAAATTAGAAGTCTCTCCCTCCTCTCCCTCACTCCCTCACTCCCTCACTCCCTCACTCCCAGCCTACGGCTCGCTTCGCTAACACTCCCTCCTCTACCAACCTCCTCATTTGTGCAAAAAGAGTTAACATCTGAGCTGGTGACAAGAGCAGTATGGATGTGTAAAGTAGTTATGGACTACTTACCATTCATGAGATTTTATGCAACTGCCTAAGGACATAAAAACCAAACGTCTTTTGCTTCTTGTCTTTTCCTGTAGTTTGGCTGGTGTAATTGTCGGAGGTACCGCAAATTGGGCAGAGAGCAATTCCTGTTTGCAAGCCAGCACAGTTACGAATGAATGTCTAACCCAGGATCAAACTACTAAAACTATTGAGGGAATGAGCACTGGTTTGATAGTTGGGGCTGGGGCGGCTTTTGGTGCAGCATGGCAACATCGGCATGAAGATTGAAATTTGCTGACATAATTATCCCATAGCTGCCTTTAAGCGCAGCTGCAAACCCATTACTTATACTTAATTGAATCAAGAAACAGATTTCAACTTAAAATAATAGCGATGAATAAACCCGGTTTTTTGGAGAAGCCGGGTTTTTGAGTGTTGAACATATTTACATTGATAGGACTTACGCATGGAAACGAGAAATCAAGGGTTTGGGCAAGGGGTATAGGGGTATAGGGGTGTAGGGGCAAAACAAGTAAAAACCATAAGGTAAGAACAAATAAATTTTTCTTTTGCCTTTTAGCTTTTAACTTTTAACTTCTATACACCCACGCGTTTTCCCCTTACACCCAGCCTACGGCTCGCTGCGCTAACACACCCTTACACCCTTGGTTGTTGACATACTTATTCACTTCACAAAATTTTATGGAAAAGGCTTCTAATTTATTACTTAAACTTTCACGCCGTTTATTTAACAACTTAGATGAACAAGAGGTATTTGTTGAAACTTTAATTCATCCTAAACCTTTTCATCCCTGTATTCTTTGGTGTCAAGAAAAGCCTAAAGATTATCCCTTTTCTGTAGAAATACCAACAGTTTGGCAACCACAATTCATAGACCGTTTATCACTTGGAGAAAAACCAGGTCAACATCCCCTGCATGAACAAGGATATTTTTATTGTCTAGATTTTTCTTCTGTGTTCGCCGCTTCTACTTTGTTAACAATTCCTAGCCCGGTTAAGTCAGTTTTTGATATGTGTGCTGCGCCAGGAGGTAAGAGTATCTTTGCTTGGAAAAGTTTACAACCGGAATTGTTAATCAGTAACGAAGTCATTGGCAAACGCTTGGGAATGTTAATTTCTAACTTAAAGCGTTGTCAGATTAACTCTTCTGTCGTCGTTAGTAAAGACTCTACTTTTTTTGCTGAAAGAATACCTTTATCTAGTCATTTAGTTATAGTGGATGCCCCTTGTACTGGACAATCTTTACTTGCTAAAGGGGGTAAAGCACCTGGATGTTTTCATCCCACTGCTATTAATAAAAGTGCTAATAGACAAAAGAGAATTATAGCAAACTCTGCTAAAATAGTAGCACCACAAGGATATCTTAGTTATATGACTTGCACTTACTCTCCAGAGGAGAATGAGGAAGTTTGTGAATGGTTTTTGGAAAGATTTCCTCAATTTAAGGCAGTTGAAATTAGTCATTTACAAAGCTATCAGTCGCATTTTACTTCTGTGCCTTGTTATCGGATGTTTCCTCAAGATAGATTGGGTGCAGGTGCATTTACAGTTTTGTTTAAAAATACTGACGAGGGTGAGACAAACAAGGTAGATATGGAGGCTTTATCTGCAGTTTGGATGAATATAGCAATAACATCCCCGACTTCTCAATAAGATCCCCGACTTGGTAAAAGTTGTCGGGGATCTGTGGCTTTCAATTCTCACAAATAAAATAGGATAGTTTTAGCATATTTATGCTAGCCTGTCTAGGCTCGTCAGTTGTACTGTTGATACGCGCGTTGCATTCTGTTGTAGTAGCTTGAAGTTGGGTGAGATTGCTTCCTTCCGCTTTGCTACAGTCGCAATGACAGAATACTATCTTTGACAGCAACTTGGTATGATTAGCCTCCTCATTAGTGTATACCGAATCTTTTTTCGTGGTATCTGCAATAACTTTTATTTTGGTTTTGTGTAAAACTAAATATTGTGAGAACTTTACCAGGTAGATAAGTTGTTTACCAATCAAGCTGGTGAGAGTTAAGTGAAGTCCTAAATCAGGCACTTACGACATGGCTCAGATACAACATTTTCAGAAAACATAACAGCATTCAATAGCTATTTTAAGTCATTTCTCAGCGCTAGTTTAAGAATAAAACTCATTCTAGTAAATAGGGTATGTCTTCATTTAATAACTTGATGAGAGAGTTCTTTAGCAACTGAACGACACCAACCACACGATACAAGACAAATTTTAGCAATTATGACAACTTCAAACAGCAACTCACAAATCAACAAAACTGAGCAAGAATGGCGTGAAGAGTTGACACAGGAACAGTTTTGTGTATTGCGTCAACATGCTACAGAACGTCCTCACACCAGCCCACTCAATAAGCAGTATGCTGAAGGCACTTACGTGTGTGCTGCGTGTGGTCAGCCACTGTTTACATCTGGAACTAAATTTGACAGCGGTACTGGCTGGCCTAGCTTTTTTAACCCAATTGAGAGTGCAATTGGCACATCTGTAGATAAGTCGTTGTTTATGACCAGAGTTGAAGTGCATTGCGATAACTGTGGTGGACATTTGGGTCATGTGTTTGACGATGGTCCTGGACCCACTCGTAAACGCTACTGCATTAATGGTGTAGCTCTAAAGTTTATCCCACAAGAGTAATATAGCGGTTCTCACTTGAGTCACATACACCACCACGAATAATGTAGAGACGTTGCGTGCAACGTCTCTACAGTTCATAACACAACGTTGTGCACGATGCTCCCTTTGGATTAGATCCATTGGGAGCATCATCGTTGATGAAATTTTCAAGTTTTTTGTTGGTATTATTTTACTAATCTTGTTGGTAATTGTGGAGTTATCTTGGTACGATCCTACCTATCACAATTTCGTTAAAACAAGGTCTCTGTAAGTCCCGCTGTGTTATGAAAAGAAGACAACTTTTTCCCTTTATCAGTATAGTAGTTGCTAGCTTGTTGTTGGTAGTTGGTTTGCGATTGTTTGATCCATCTGCTGTGATTGCACAATCCAAGGTTAACCTCCTTGTATCTGCAGCCGCCAGTCTTAAAGATGGGATGGAGGAAATCAAGACTTCGTACCAACAAAGTAAACCAAATGTCAACCTGAGTTACAACTTTGGTGCTTCCGGTGCTTTACAGCAACAGATAGAGCAAGGTGCACCCGCAGATATCTTTATCTCAGCTGGGAAAAAGCAAATGGATGCCTTGGAACAAAAGGGGTTATTAGTTCAAGGAACCCGTAGTAACTTGGTAAACAACAGTCTGGTCTTAATTGTGCCTAGTAACTCTACAGGTGTCACCAGCTTCAATACCCTCACAGACGCCAAAGTCAAGAAAATTGCGATCGGCGAACCCAGAAGCGTTCCAGCAGGTCAATACGGTGAGCAAGTTCTGGAGAAATTGAACCTTTTGCAGCAAGTCAAACCCAAACTTGTTTACGCCAACAACGTGCGTCAAGTGCTGGCATCTGTGGAAAGCGGTAACGCTGATGCTGGTCTTGTTTATGCAACGGATGCCAAAATCTCTAATAAGGTAAAAGTGGCAGTTGTCGCTGATGACAAGTCCCACTCCCCGATTGTTTATCCAATGGCAGTGCTCAAAAGCAGTAAGAATGTTGATGCTGCCAAGGAATTCGTCCAGTTTTTAACCACCGAGCCATCTCAGACTGTACTGAAGAAATATGGGTTTATTGTGCAACCATCAAAAGTACCAGCAATGAGCCGTTAAACCCTGGAGTTTAGTTATTTGGTTTTAAAAACGTAAGAATTCAGCACTTCTTGAATCAGAAGTGAGCCAGCGCGGACGCCACATGCCTAGGGAGGGTTTCCCTCCTGTAGCAGTGGCTCGTCTTGGGGAGGACAGTGCCGTGGGCGGCGGGTCTCCCGACTTGTAGACGCCCGGAGGGCGGTGAGCTTTCAAGGGTAGGTATTTTGTATTTGGTCTTTTTTTGACTATTTCAGCCAATTTAAAAATCCTGAAACGACCAAACCACCTTAAACACTTGAGAATTTTCTCAACTATTTGTGAGATTCTAAAAAACCTACCCTTGAAAGCTTGTCATTACCAACATTTTTTCAAAACAGGCGATAAGCCGGAGGCTTGACGCTACGCGTATCGCCCTAAAAATTAGATTTCAAAACCCTGATTCTTCCGTTGCCATTCTCAATAAAGATCAAAAAATGGAAATGAAAGGAGGAGCTTTAAAAGCTTCTGTTGTAAGGTTTTCAGGAGATGTTGGTAATGACAAGTTAGGTTAACGGAGTGTCAAATTGCTCAAGTAAATTTGGCAGTAATCTCATAGAACTAAAAACAACTGATGCGCCTGCTGCTTGCAATTTTTGTGGATGACTGTATTCTGCATAACCAAAAACTTTCATCCCAGCGCTAAATCCGGCTTGCACACCGATTGGAGTATCTTCAACTACCACACATCGCTGTGGATGAACTTTCATTTTCTCGGCTGCATATAAGAATAGATCTGGATGTGGTTTACCGCGTGCGACATCTGTAACACTAAATATTTTTTTCTCAAAATATGGCATTAACCCTGTGACACCTAACTTTGTTTGAACCATTTCATGTGTGCTATTTGAAGCTACACAATAAGAAGTTTTAATTTGAGATAAAACATCATGTATGCCCTTAATTGGCTTTAATTTTTCTGATAAACTCTTCTTGTTGCGTTGCCTAAATTCGGTGACAAAATTATCTGGAATAGGTTTTCCAAGGGACTTTTGAATAATTTCTACACATGCTGTCATAGGTTGACCGACGAATGTGTTAGATATATATTCCAAGGTGACCGGTAACCCGATTTCACTAAGCATTGCCGCAAAAACCGAGTTAGTGATTTGTTCACTATCTACAAGTACACCATCACAATCAAAGATAACTAAGTCAAATGGACTCATTGATTTTCCTACTTCAACCCGAAACTCATTTTCTCATGGCTGAAGTTAGAGTTGAGTTTGATTTTAAAGTGGAAGTCGCCATTTAATAAGGGACTTCCAGAAAATAAAATACAGAGCAATCGCGCTTCACAAACCCTTGACATTATGAGCCTTTGAGGGAATGAAACAGCCCTGCTTTTTAAGGGGGTTGCCGCAGGCGGGGGGATCTTAACCGAACCGTGTTGAAGAAGTTTAGGCGCGTCGCCTTGCTCAATTCCCCATAAGGGTGGTGCGATCTACGCAATTTTTATTTAGTTTCTTTATACTAAAAAATAAAAAATTATACTATTACAGAATACTTGAACTGTTGCAGTTAGGAATATTATAAGTCATTGATGAATCAATAAAAAGTAAAAAATTATCCTAGATGTTACCAACTGAATCAGCAGGGAGCAAAAAAATTTTCCACAAGCAAAAAAATTAGCGATATCCATGCTAAGGTTATTTTAAGGAATCAAAAAAGGAATCAAAAAAGCGCTCATTGCAATAATCTTAAGGGGAAATTAAGATTATTTCAATCTTGGTCTATTACTCTGGTAAATCCGCATCAACTTGCTACGCTTTTTGTCACCAAGAGATAGAGCCAAATGAAGACGGATAATGACCTTCGTAACAACTTGAAGTCCATTAGAACCCGCTTAGGCATGAGTCAGCAAGAATTGGCTAGCTTAGCAGGCGTGACACGTCAGGCAATTAGTGGTGTAGAGTCAGGACAATGTACTCCTTCTGTCGCTACGACAATTCGTCTAGCAAAGGCGCTGGGTTGCAAGGTCGAAGATCTATTCTGGCTAGAGCAGGATTTGCCGCAAGTCCAAGCAGTTTTGGCGAAATCTATCCCTTGCAGTCAACAACAGCGAGTTAGTTTGGCGCGGATTGGGGGGCAATGGATTGCATATCCCCTGGTTGGGAATGATGCTTTTCGTATGGAGATGATTTCGGCTGATGCCCAAATCGATAGTCAGACAGATACAAATACCTGCCTAGTCAGACTTCTTGACGATATAGACAGATTTGAAAATACAGTTGTGATTGCTGGTTGTGCGCCTGTGCTTTCCCTGTGGGCAAGAGCCACCGAACGCTGGTATCCTCAACTGCGAGTCCAGTATAAATTCGCTAACAGCATGGCTGCGTTAGAGAGTTTGTGCCGAGGTGAGACTCATATTGCTGGGATGCACCTATATGACTCCCAAACAGGGGAGCATAATATTCCCTTTGTTCGTGAAGTCTTAGCAGGAAAAGAAGCAGTTTTAATCACTCTTGGAATTTGGGAAGAGGGATTATTAGTACAGTCTGGCAATCCGATGCAAATCACAACAGTGACTGACTTAGTAGAAGCAAAAGCAAAGATTATTAACCGCGAAAAAGGAGCTGGCATTCGGTTGCTTTTGGAACGTAAACTGCAAGAGGAGCAACTGCCATGTGATTCTGTTAAAGGATTTGACAGTATCGCCAGAAGCCATCATAGTGTTGCTGATGCTGTCGTCTCAGGATTTGCGGATGCAGGAATTTCTACAGCGTCTGTGGCTACAGCTTTTGGATTGGAATTCATCCCTTGGCATTCCTCACGCTACGACTTAGTGATTCTCAAGGAATACTTGCAAGAACCACCAGTACAGCAGTTACTCAATACCTTAGAGCGTCGGTCTGTTCATTCACAACTAGAAATCATCGGTGGTTGTGATACTAGCAAAACTGGGGACTTAGTCGCAACAATTTAGAGTGGATTGCTATTGATTAAATAGTCATTATATAAGAATGAACAGGCAACAGGGAAATCCCCTTGACACAAAAGTAGGGGATTTGACAAGGACACCTTGTTTCATTCCACGGTTTTCTCGTTGAGTGCAAGCGGCGTTCATTAATTATTAGCTTGTTGGTACATACCTTGCCTCATCATAGACAAAAAAATAGATAAGAATTCTGACTTCAAAGAGCACTTTTTTGTAGATGAGGGAAAAACCTCAACAAAATGCCCAATTCTTGATAAAAATGCCTTCAAGTAACTTCTTGTAGGCTAGGACAAATAATCACCAACTAAAGACTCACATGAGATTTCTTCCTCGTATGTATGCGGTAGAGCGATCGCCCCCCGTAGGCGCTGCTGTTTGCCAATGGCCTCCTGTTGGCAGAAGTACTACAGCAAGGCGCGACGTTCTACATACGGTCACAGCTGTAACTCCACAGTGTGAACACCTCATAAACTAGCAGACCCAATCACTAATTTCTCAATTGCAGGAGAAAACTCATCATGTCCGTTGACCAAAAAATTAGACAAATAGCATTCTACGGTAAAGGCGGTATCGGTAAGTCCACCACCTCTCAAAACACCCTCGCTGCTATGGCAGAAAAGGGTCAGCGCATTTTGATTGTGGGATGCGACCCAAAAGCTGATTCCACCCGTTTGATGCTCCACAGCAAAGCCCAAACGACCGTACTTCACCTCGCCGCTGAGCGGGGCGCAGTAGAAGATTTGGAACTCGAAGAAGTGATGCTCACCGGCTTCCGTGGTGTACGTTGCGTAGAATCTGGTGGTCCCGAACCTGGTGTTGGTTGCGCTGGTCGTGGTATTATCACCGCCATCAACTTCTTAGAAGAAAACGGTGCTTACCAAGACGTGGATTTCGTTAGCTACGACGTGTTGGGTGACGTTGTCTGCGGTGGTTTCGCTATGCCTATCCGTGAAGGTAAAGCACAAGAAATCTACATTGTGACCTCTGGTGAAATGATGGCGATGTACGCTGCTAACAACATCGCTCGCGGTATTCTCAAGTATGCTCACTCTGGTGGTGTGCGCTTGGCTGGTCTGATTTGTAATAGCCGCAAAACTGACCGGGAAGACGAACTGATTAGCACACTAGCATCCCGGTTAAGCACCCAGATGATTCACTTCGTCCCCCGTGACAACATCGTGCAACACGCTGAGTTACGCCGGATGACTGTGAACGAGTACGCACCTGATAGCAATCAAGGTAACGAATACCGTGCATTAGCAGACAAGGTTATCAACAATAAAATGCTTGCCATTCCTACACCCATTGAAATGGAGGAGTTAGAAGAGTTGTTGATTGAATTCGGTATTCTCGAAAGCGAAGAAAATGCCGCAAAACTGATTGGCGTCGCCCAAGCTGAACAAGATGCCGAGAAAAAGCAAGAAGATCTTGAAGGCGAAGCGTTAGAAGCATTGAAAAAAGGCAACGTAGAAGTTGTTAAGAAGTAAGTCAGTGCGCTACGGAACGCTGGTAAAGATGATGTGGAGGTAGTCTGATGGCTGATGTATAGTTCTACTATTTCTAGGTTTTCCGTGTCAGCATGAATCTGTAAATGTTCGCGCGGTAAAACGATTAGTTTAATTTTTTGTTTTCTCCTTTTATTGGTTGGTTACATTTTGGGGAATGGGAAATCGCTCTTTTCCATTCCTTTTTTTTACCGATGTTTCTAGAGAATTTCTACTTGCATGAAAAGTGAAGACGTATTTAATAAAAACCCAGATCACAAAACGCAGAATCGAGAATCTATCCTGAGAGAAGGTCAAGAAGATTGTGCTTTTGATGGTGCAATGCTTACTTTAGTACCGATTACCGATGCTGCTCATTTAATTCACGGACCAAGCGGTTGCATCAACAATTGTTGGGGAAATCGCAGCAGTCTCTCTTCTAGTTCCATGCTATATAAAGCTCGTTTTACCACTGAGATGGATGAAAACGATATCATCTTCGGTGGAGCAAAAAAGTTATACAACGCCATTATAGAAACGCAAAGACGCTACAAACCTGCTGCGGTATTTGTCTATTCTACCTGCGTTTCTGCCCTTATCGGTGATGACCTTAATGGAGCCTGCACAGACGCTGCTGTGCAAACAGGAACTCCGATTATTCCTGTAGACTGTCCCGGATTTGTTGGTCGTAAAAATCGCGGTATGCGCATCGCTGGTGAAGCTTTGTTGGAACACGTTATAGGCACAGCGGAACCAGACTTTACTACACCTTATGATATTAATCTTATCGGTGAATCCAACATTGCTGCAATGTGGAACATTCTACCGCTATTTGAAAAATTAGGTATCCGAGTCCTCTCCAAAATTACGGGTGATACTCGCTACAAGGAAGTTTGTTATGCCCATCGTGCCAAGCTGAATGTGATCACCTCTTCCAAAGCACTGCTTAAAATGGCAAAAAAGATGGAAGAACGCTTTGGTATTCCATACATTCAAGAGTCTTTCTACGGTATAGAAAACATCAATCAAAGCTTACGGAATATTGCTGCTAAGTTGGGAGACTCCGACTTACAAGAACGTACAGAAAAATTTATTGCCTTAGAAACTAGTGCTTTAGAAGAGAAACTTGCTTTTTATCGCACTTCTGTGCAAGGCAAACGTATTGTTATTGATACACAAGAACTGAAAAGTTGGTCAATTATCTCGGCAGCTCAAAAATTAGGGATAGAACTTATCCCTATCAGCGCTGTTAAAAGTAGTCAGGAGGATAAAGCAAGAATTCAAAAGTTGCTGGGTAAGGATTGCATTATTCTCCAACAAAATACTCCAGAGGAAATTCTACAGATAATTAACGACAATAAAGCAGATATGTTAATTACAGCAGAACGCTATCAATACACCTCTGTTAAAGGTGAGATTCCTTCATTAGATATAAAGGCAGAACAAAATCATTCTTATGCAGGCTATGCAGGAATTTTAGAAGCGGCACAAAAACTGTATGCAACTCTTACCAGCCCTGTATGGAAACTAGTACACAAACCCACCCCGTGGGAAAACAGATAAAATTTTTCAACTGTGGTTCCCTGAATGAAGAACAGAGGAATTGAATCGATAGCGATCGCCTACGGCAGAGCTACGCTTAACGCCTGGTAACGTCCCTTGACATCCTCCCCTGACTTTTGAATCTATTACGCTCCCATGAATGACGCGCCCTCTGCCACTCATTGCTAGCTTGCCGCGCTGCTTACAGCACCCTTAAGGGCTGCAATTCCCTGTTCAATGCTAGCCCACAGACCCATGTCAGGTTCCTTACCGGCTATCTCTCGCGTTCCGACGAAGTAAAGAACGCCTTTAAGAATCTCTTGGTGAGCGCGATTTTCAAAATTAACTCGGTTGAGCGGTTCCATCAGATTTTGAAGGTCATCATTCAAGGACTGGGCAACCTTGTGTAGAACCAGCCCGGTCATTGTCTGTTGATGTTTTAGCAACTCAAGCTGTAAGTACTTGTCATACAGAGTTAGCTCGGAGCCGCTCATCATTTGGCTTACCTTCTCAGCATGTTTTTGAGTAATGTCGCGAGGTTCTGAAGCGTTGCCGTATTTAGAAATAGCTGCTTCGATGATGCCGAGATTTTCGCGATCGCTCTTAATCATTCCTTCGAGCCGCTCGCAAATCGTCTTGTCGTCCGTCTGTGCTATTAACTTTTGCTCACTTTCCAACAGAACATTCTGAATAAGCTTTAGATCAGCAAGCTTAGTCGCTATATTTGTCACATCGGCCATTATTATTAACTCCAGACTACAGGTTTTATCGGTTATGAGAAGCAAACTCACTTTTTCCATATTCTCGTGAGGTTTGAGTAAGTCCGTCCCTCTTCAGAAAGATTTCTATCAAGTTCTGCATAGATTTAGGAATAATAACTAATCAACCGGACTTGATATAGGACTCCTATTTGATTTTTGAAAAAAACTCCGTACACCTTTATTGCTTCTTAAGCGTTCCCTGTTAAGCGTTCCCTGTTAAGCGCCCTGACTTTGTTAGTTCACCCTATGGCTAACGCCACGCCTTACGGCTATCGGGTTCGCCAGATGCCTACGGAGGGAAACCCTCCTGCAGCACTGGTCTCACCAAATCAAACCGGATTCCTATATAATTTGTCAACGCAAACAAATAATCTGGCAATTAACAACACTGCCCACCCTACGCTCAACTGTTCATTGTTAATCTAAATCCCGTGACTTTTCCCAATCACCCAATGACGTTTGAAAAAACGCGCCAAAGCTGACTCTTCCAAAGATAAATAAATTGGACGTCCGTGGGGACAGGTACGAGGGTTGCGCGTGCGTTGCCATTCATCCAAAAGTGTTTGCATTTGTTGTAAACTGAGGGGAGTACCGTTGCGAATAGCACTACGACAGGCGACAGCAACTTGTGCTGCTTGTAAGTCACCTCCCCAACTCAGTTCTAAAATGGCGTCTGCACAGTCGTCTCGCTGTTGTAAAAGTGTGGGAACCGTACGAACTGCCCAAAGTTGCTCACCAAAGGGTTCTATATCTAAATCAATTCGTTGTAGTTGCGATACTTGCGCCGGAGATAATTGATAGAGAATGATTGGAGGTTCAATTGGAATAATTTTCCAATTGTCGCACAATTGCTCGTACAAAACTCGTTCATGGGCAATGTGCTGTTCAACTAACCACACTCCAGTAGGATGTTCTGCCACGATATAAGTGTTATTTACTTGAGCAACAGCTTTTAGTTGTAGAGACGTTGCTAGCAACTTCTGTTGATGCGTTTTGTGTTCTTCACTAGGAACCGAACGATTGACATTGTATCCGCCTTTTTCTTCTGCAGCTTTGAGTAATTTACCAACTCGCGTTGTGTGAACAGCGTCTTTAACAGATGTAGAATTGATGCGGAGTGCTTGTGCGATCGCCGTACTAATTTGTTCTTGCCAGTAACTGAGTTGGTTAAGATAAATTTCTGTTTTTGCTGGGTTACGGTTCCAGTTGATATGCTCTGGAGAAATCAATAGATGCACAAAAGTGATTGGATAGCGATCGCGCGGTAATGTCCGATGAAATCCTGACAAGATAGTCTGCTCTAATTCCGATGACTTCACCATCCTTCCATTCACAGCAACTCGCACCCAGTCTGGACGATGGCGATGACAACGATCAGGTAATCCTACTACTAAATGGAGTGCACAGTGCTCAGTGCTGAGTGCAGAGTTTTGAGGTGGTGGTACTTCTAGTTTTAACTCTTGTAAATCAGCTTCTTTAACTTGATGTATAATCTGGGGCAACAGTTGTCCTATTGAGGCAGTCCGACAAAGGGTGAACCACTCTTTATCATTTTGCCAGACTTGCCAAGTGATATTCGGATGACATAAAGCGATTTGGTGAATTGTTGCTTGCACTGCTTTCATTTGCTGTGCTAAGGTTGGTAACCCCTGACGACGACCTGAACAATTTCCAAATAGATTTGAGACTGTCACAATGGTACCGGGGGCGATCGCACAAGCTTCCACATACAATGCTTCTCCACCGTAGCCATAGACGAATCGCCAACCACAATCTCCTCGTTGTGGACGACTTAATATTTCTAAATCTGCCAGCGTCGTCAAACTATGCAACGCCTCTCCACGAAACCCCAAACTTGTAATTTTCCACAAATCTGCACAACTGCAAATTTTACTGGTACTATGGGCGGTTGCTGCTTTGTGCAAGTCATATTCGGTCATTCCGCAACCATTATCTGCCACACGTACACGCCATTGCCCGGGCCATAAGGAAACAACAATTCGTGTTGCACCTGCATCAAGGGAATTTTCTACCAATTCTCGCACTACAGAGGCTAAGGAGTCGATAACCTCTCCGGCTGTAATCAGATGTACGACTTCTGCTGGTAAAGCATAAATAGTTGACGCCATAAATTACAGTGTAGAGGATGGATCGCAACTTGCTCCAAAATATTTCGACCAATTGCATCATCTTTCATAGAAATTCTGGTTGCTCTGACAAAGGTAGTAGTCTGCCAAGGTAACAATGCTTGGTTAATAGCAGCAAGAAAAATCTCTTTCTCCCCCTGCTTCCTCTGCTTCCCCTGCCTCCCCTGCTTGCCTTAACCCGGCAATTTTGGGTTGGTCGAGTAGTAGGATGATTAAATCCTGCGAGCGAATAATTTGCTACTATATCGATGAAAACCCAGAGCCGAAAGGCATTGTATTTAAAATTATCCTTAATCCTATGTCTCAAATAACATCACCCCTTAAGCACCACCAAACTCCTTTGAGGGTTAACCAGGCCACTCTCCAAAGTCTGGATCTATCTTGGTTAGGGTTTTCTGAGGAATTTACCCAGGTGATGGGGAACTGTGACTGGGGAACAGAACCGGAAGTGTTTATTACCAAAGCCCATTGGTTAGTCCATAAACAGATGACGGTAGAAGTCTTGAGGGCGATCGAGGAATTTTGTTTCGCTCCCAACGCCCCTAGTGCCTTACTCTTCAAAAATCTACCTGTGGACAACTTGTTACCCCTAACCCCAAAAACCTCTGGGGCGAGTGCAGCTAAATGTCCCATCAGTGAAGGGCTAATCCTAGGCATTGGTAGATGTTTTGGCCAGCCTTTTACTTATCCCTATCTCAAGGAGAGAGGCGGATTAATCCAAGATTTGGTTCCTATGGAAGCAGAAAAAAACTTGGCTTCAACGGGGGGTAGCTTAGTAGAACTAAAAATGCATCGGGACTTCCCCTTCCACCCAGAGACAACGTCCCCAGACTTGTTATTTTTACTTTGTTTACGGGGCGATTCTACCCAAAAAGCTTACACTATGCTATGTGATGCACGGACTCTGTGCAATGCGTTAGAACCTGAGGATGTTGAGTTACTGCGTCTTCACCCTATTGAATGGCGATTTCCCAACGCCGACCAATTTTTCCAAAAACCAGCCATTACCGGTACAATAGAAAATCCTTGTGTGAATCTGACTGATGAAAATGTTGCCCCAGGATCTACTATAGGTAGTCCCATAGAAGAGGTACAATCGGCTTATGAAAGACTGCGTGAGAAAGCAGCAGAGTTAGCGGCTGGAGTTTTTCTAACTAAAGGAGATTTGCTTATTATTAATAATAAGCGCACTGTACACGCCAGGACATCATTTACGCCTCGATTCGATGGTAGCGATCGCTGGCTTAAGAAGATTTTTGTCTCTTTCAACCTTTGGAATAGTGGTAAATGTCAGTGGCCAAGCCGTGAAATGCCTTTAGGTTAACGTGAGTTCAAAGGCTTGATTTAGGCACAAAAAAGCTGAGACTGCAATAAAAGCAAAAATTAAGCATATAGAACCTGGGTTTGCGTGTTTTGGTGAGCCTTGAGCCTGATGTATATAAACTTTCCATCACTCATGAATAAACAATATATTGCTAAAGGATTTGGAATTTTGCTGGGACTTTTATTTCTATGCGCTCCCGTCCTGGCACAGGAATACCGCATTGACCTGATTCGCGGCAACATTTATCGCGTGAGTGCTGGAAATCCCGTCCTGGCACAGGAATACCGCATTGACCTGATTCGCGACAACATTTATCGTCTGACTGCTGGAAATTATTGCTCCGTCTTCATGGTGACAGAGGCGGGAATCGTAGTGACCGATCCGATTAATAAAGCAGCGGCTACCTGGCTCAAGCGCGAATTGGCGCAACGATTTGGCAAGCCGATTCGCTATGTAATCTACAGCCACAATCATCCAGATCACACCTATGGGGGCGAAGTTCTCGATGGCGTAGGCATCGACTTTATCTCCCATCAACTGGCGCGCGAGGATTTGATTCACACCAAAGCGCAGACTCGCATTCCTAACCTCGTCTTCAAGGACGACATGACGCTTTTTCTTGGCGATAGTCGGGTGCACCTGCGCTATCACGGAACAAACAACGGGCGTGGCTCCATTTCAATGTTGTTTGAACCCGCCTCCGTTTTATATGTGGTGGACTGGATTGTGCTGGGCCGCATGCCCTACAAAGATCTTCAAGGTTACGATATCCAAGGGATGATCGATTCCACACGCGCGGTGCTGAACATGGATTTTGAAGTGTTTGTGGGCGGACATGCTAAGGCTGGTCAGAAAAAAGACGTGCGACGGTATCTCGAATATCTGGAAACTCTTTATGACGCCGTGCGCGATGGCATTCTCGCAGGGCAAGACCTCCCTACTCTTCAGAAAGAAATCCGGCTCGACACATACCGTGATCTGGCGATGTATGAGGAGTGGCTGCCGCTCAATATCAAAGGTGTTTACCGAACTTTAGTGGACGAATCTTATCTACTTATGCGTCCTTTGAGTGCGCGTCCCACGAAACTCCAGTAAGGGTTGACACTATTGGAACTAAATGTTCACTCAAACACATCGCTCTTCAAACAAAACTTTTCTATCTACTGACTTTATAAATTACCTCTAAAGGTCATTAATCCTTTGTCTTCGCTCTACTCAAGTTTGGAATTATACAACTTCATAAAATTTTACATCTATATCCTCAGTAAGACGTATATACATCAACCAATCGTTAATTTAAGTAAGAGTCTTTAAGGAGTTTCTATTTCAGTTTTCACTACCTTAAAGACTCATTTTTGTAGAACTTGAAAGGTAATTATGACACAATATACTCAGTCACCACCAGCAGAATATGCTGAGCTTTTTAGAAACCTGTCCATAGATAACCAACTTGCCGTCCTGTGGTATGTCTATATCAAAATCGGTGGTTCGACCAGACCCGGAGATCCTGAAGGAACAGCACCCGATACTTCTGATGAACTTTTTAATAAAGTAAAAGAAAAGTCCCATGAAGAGCAACTTCAAATCATGCGAGATTTGTTGACACCTTCTAGCACAGATATCAGGCGGGAATATGATTCGTTAAGCAACAATACTAAACTGGCTTTTTGGTATCGCTTGGCTCAAGGCATGGAAAATTCCACGATTGTTCCAGTACCATCTGACTATCAACTTTCTGCTCAAGCAAAAGAGTTGTTGTCTAGGCTTGAGCCGATTGACTTTGAACTACAATACGTTTTTCTCCGTGATGCATTGTTAGCAGGATACTAAGAGGACAAATTCACTGCTTGCAACTGCTTGTTGTAGGCTTCTGGTGTTTTTTCTGCTTGGAAGGCAGCAGGTAATTCCACAGAAAAAGTTTATCAGTTATCAGCTAACTGCTAATTGTTAACTGATAACTGATTTTGATCAAACTCCTACGGAAGTTCATCATTCAGTCATGGCTAGGGCTTTAGTGGGTTGCGGGTTTAGCAGCCCATTCAACAGGGAAACTGGGCGTTGTCCATAGGGCCAAGCAAAAGCATGACGGAATGCTGCATCCTGACAAGCTTGTAACTGTTCAAAATTAATAATGTTGTAAGTTAAGAGGTTCTCGTACTCGAAAGGTAGACGCACATTGTGCAAGCCAGCATTATCAGTACAAATTGCAATATCTACCCCAGCATCAAAGCAACGGTCAAATACTAACTTGAGTTGACGTATATCCTGCAAAGTACCAGTTTTGAGATAGGTTGTGGGGCAAACCTCCAAACACTGACCTCGCAAAGCTACATCTTTGAGCAATTCGGGATATAGCAGAGGAATTTGGATGCCGTGACCAATCCGCATCAGATACGGTAAAAGTTGGGGATCACATCCGGCAGTTGTTTCATAAAGGTGTCCTGTGGTGTTGAGTCCAAGCGATCGCGCATAATCATACAACTTTATCCATTCATCTATGCGCTCTCTTGAGTAACTATCTCCCCCAGCTACATCTATCCCACAAACATACTGCCTGTTTTGCGCTGCTAAATCAACAATCGCCTTATTCACCTCAAAGGGTAGGCGCGAGTGCATACAAAGAATTTGGCTGGTAACAATCGGATATTCTGGGAGAATGCTCGCTTTACCGACAACTTCCACAATTTCCGTCATCATGTCAATTCTCTGTGATTGACTCAGATGGTCTGGTGTTCGTAGATAAGGAGTATAGCGCAACTCCAGATATGCCAAATTTTCAAAAATATAAGCACCCCTGAGCAAGCGGTAGATAAAATAAGGCAAAGTCTCCACAGTTTGCACGCTTTCCACCAAAGTATGCAACTCCAGATACTCATCTAAAGTGTTGCGTGGACGCGTGTAGAAATCTTCAAATGCTGAATAGTCAGCAAAGCGAGAAATCAATTCAGGCGAGTGGCGCTCAAAGTACCGCCATAAAATACGAGGTACAACCGAACCCCCCAGATGCCTATGTAATTCTGCGTATAGAGTCATAGTAGTGTTTTTACAAAACTAAAAATTTTAATTATTATTAACAGTAACAAATTAAAAAACAAGTTGTGGGTTCACGCATATTCCGCAGGTGCGATACTTTAACATTTGGTTAAAAAGTGTTTGCGATCATATTTATCCAAGTTGTGAGGAAAAATATTGATGATATAAATTGCAACTCGGATTCCAATTATCGCCTTGTGTCTTAATTAACCCCATGCTTTGTAATTTAAACGCCTCATGGGATCTTAGTCTCACAGGAGCATTTGCCGTGACTACGTTGCGGAAAGTAGCAGCTAGTTCTGGATGTTGTTGTAAATTTCACAAATGCTGTCGCAAATGGTTGCGGAATGGACTAACTTCCGTCGATGCTATTTGCGAAAGTTTCTCCAAGGAAACTTGCAGACATTTAAGATAATAAAGAGCCAAACGCACCAGATGAGGATGATCGCAGCAAGAGGTGGCGTGTTCGCGCAGCGTGCCGTCAGGCATACGACAGCGAGAGCCGGAATGCGCTCTCCTGCGCCCGTGTGTCCATACAGTGGGTGCGAGGGGGAGGCGCGTTTGCGTAGCGTGCCGTCAGGCATACGTAGCCAGAGCCTACGGGCTGCTACCGCAACCTGAATGCTCAACGCGTAGGCGTAGGGAATAGCGGTGGCTGCGACTATACAAATACTTTCAGGCATATTAGTGGCAAAAGGCTCAATTCTTTTTATCCAAAGTCTAATAGTTTAAATTCCGTGAAGTGTATAAGTTGATTAAGCTTACTCCTATATTCAGAAGTAGAAAGGAGCTTATGTTCTTTAGGTTCAAAACTCTACTAAATGGAGATTTCTAATTATGGAAAGTGAAGATTCAACATTCGGCTGCGAGGAAGCAGTAGAATCTGTTAGTTTTTGGGTAAGCTAATCATCATTGATTTTTCCAAACTGATTCGCTTGTAGTAAGGGCTTCAGCCGTGGTTTAATGCAACTTAAATCTTAGGTAATGGAGGTTTTCAGTATGGCGGAAATAGAAATCAATGAACAAATACATCAGGTGCAACATCAGTCTCATTTGACTGGTTCGGTTGGAGTATCTACTGTTATTTTTGTAGGTCTGGCGGCGATCGCTGCGATGCAGGCTAATTTCTTAGGCGAAGAAGCTGTGGTGGCTCAAGTCCAAGCTGCCAATCATTGGGCTTGGTATCAGTCGAAATCTATGAAGTATGAGACTCAGCAATCATCACAAGCAATTTTAAAATCCCTAGGAAAGCCTCTTCCTACATCTTTAGAACAAAAAGCCGACACGCTTGAGCAAGAGAAGGAAAACCTTAAAGCTAAAGCCGAACACTTGGAAGCAGAATCTAAGTCACACCTAGATCGCCATCAATCTTTTCTCTACAGTGTGGTGTTTCTACAAGTAGCAATTGCTCTAGCCTCTTTAGCTAGCCTGCTGAAACTTCCAAAATTGTGGTATACAAGTTTGGGAGTTGCAGTGCTGGGTACTGGCTTTATGCTTTGGGGATCAATTCCCGTAAGTCATGGCTCAAGCGTGCCAACATCTGTCGAAGTTAAACAGTCAGTTGACAATTGAAATACAGTGTAAATAAAACGATAAGTGCAAACCAATTAGTTATACCAATAGGGGTAGATGTGGCGAAGCTGACATGAAGTGCAAGATAGGCTGAAAGTACGTTGTGAAGTGTTAGACGCCGTTTTGTGGTGTGTAGGTTAAAACGCGTAAAAAAAAATTTTGATCTTGTTTGTTGTTTTGTGCGATCGTTTTATAGTATTTTGGGCGCTCAAGCAGCAACAGAAGTGTTGAGAGAACTTGTTCGTAGACTGTCAATCAAAGGGACATTGAGTCCCCTTGATTGACCGCGCAACCTCGCCCACCGCACTCAGGGATAAGGAATTCCGTCGAAATGCGTTAAAGTGCGGCAGCTTAATGGCAAATTATTTTATTTCCCTTACACCCTTACACCCTTACACCCCTAGTTCTTGACACCTTGACCAAGTGCATAAAAATTGCTAATATTAGTTTTTTGTGCAAACTTTAGCATTTTAATAAACACTTGGCTAACGTAATTGTTATAGGTGCCCAGTGGGGCGACGAAGGAAAAGGTAAAATAACAGACTTACTCAGCCGCTCCGCAGATGTTGTTGTACGTTACCAAGGGGGCGTCAATGCTGGACACACAATTGTAGTCAACGGTCAAACCTTCAAGCTGCACTTGATTCCCTCTGGTATTTTGTATCCAAATACCGAGTGCATGATCGGCTGTGGGACAGTCATAGATCCACAAGTTTTGATAAAAGAACTTGACCAATTAGAAGCACTTGGTATTTCCACTCGTAATCTGCTCATTTCTGAGACGGCTCATGTTACGATGCCTTATCACCGATTGATTGACCAGGCATCGGAGGAGCGAAGAGGAAGTTATAAAATTGGCACAACTGGTCGTGGAATTGGTCCAACCTATGCTGACAAATCAGAGCGGACTGGTATCAGGGTATTAGATTTGATGAACCCTGAGGGACTGCGTGAACAGTTGGAGTGGACAATCAATTATAAAAACGTCATTTTAGAAAAACTTTACAACTTGCCACTATTAGACCCCAAACAAGTGATTGACGAGTACTTGGGGTATGCAGAACGCCTGCGACCGTACGTTGTTGATACGTCCTTAAAAATATACGATGCAATTCAGAGGCGGCGCAACATTTTGTTTGAAGGGGCGCAAGGTACCCTCCTCGACTTGGATCATGGAACGTACCCGTATGTCACCTCTTCTAACCCAGTGGCGGGGGGGGCTTGTGTTGGTACAGGGTTAGGACCGACAATGATAGACCGAGTGATTGGCATAGCAAAAGCTTACACCACTCGGGTAGGCGAGGGACCTTTCCCCACAGAAATAGGTGGGGAAATGGGAGAAGTGTTATGCACGCGCGGTGCTGAATTTGGTACAACGACTGGACGTAGGCGGCGTTGTGGTTGGTTTGATGCAGTTATCGGTCGCTATGCTGTCCGGATCAACGGTATGGATTGTTTAGCAATTACTAAACTCGATGTCCTCGACGAATTGGAGGAAATTCAAGTTTGTGTTGCCTATGAAATCGATGGGGAACGCAGCGAACACTTTCCTAGCAATGCCCGTAAATTTGCGCGGTGTCGCCCTATCTACAAAACCATGCCAGGATGGCAAACTTCAACCAATGATTGCCGTACTTTAGAAGACTTGCCCAAGCAAGCGCTAGACTATTTAAAATTTTTGGCAGAATTGACAGAAGTGCCGATCGCAATTGTCTCCCTAGGAGCTAGCCGCGACCAAACTATCATTGTAGAAGACCCCATCCACGGTCCAAAACGTGGTTTATTGCACCAGGATGGTACACCTGCTTCGTTGCTGAGTGCTTAGAGCGAATACCGCCCAATGCCTTGTGCCCGTACTAAGTGATACTATCAAAATCTCAAATCTAAAATCTAAAATCAGAAAATGCAGCTAACAGTCGATTGTCAGAAGCGACCAGAAGGCACTAAGCCCAATGCTTTGCGCCGTTCTGGAAAAATCCCCGCGCATTTGTACGGTCATAAAGGTACCGAAGCGATTTCTCTCGTCCTTGATGCTAAGGTTGTTGAACGCCTGCTTATCAAAGCTTCGGTTAATAATACTTTGATTGACCTTAATGTTACTGATATTCCTTGGCGGGGAAAAACCTTGCTACGGGAAGTTCAATCTCATCCTGCAAAACGTACAACTTACCACCTGAGCTTTTTTGCCGTTGCAGGTCATGGTGACACAGATGTGGAAGTACCTGTGCTTTTTGTCGGAGAACCAGTCGGTGTGAAGCAAGAAAACGGTGTATTGGATACACCAATTACAGTCGTGTCGCTGCGTTGTGCACCGGAAAATATCCCGGAAGCGATTTCGGTTGATGTCTCCAACCTGCACGTCGGAGATAGTTTGTCTGTTGACGCACTCAATTTGCCTGCAAATGTGACATATCTGGGTGATTCTGAGCAGATTATCGCTACAATCTTACCCCCACAAGTTGATGCTAAGGCTGAGGATGAGGCTGAGGCTGAGGCTGCGGCGGCTGAGGCGGCTGAGACTGAGACTGAGGGTGAGGGTGAAGCTGAGACTGAGGAACAGTCAGAATCGGCGACATCAGAACAAGCCTAAATTTGATATAGTTACGAAGAACACCAGGGGTTTACCTCTGGTTTTTTTGTATCTTAATTTTAACCGCGTTAGCGCAGCGTGCGCATAGCGCTTAGACGCCAAGGACGCTAAGAGAAAATGACAGAAGCTTCTATTCCCCCTTTGATTCAGCAAATGTTGCAGCCTGAGTTTTATCCGCATCAGGTGAAGGAACCAATTGAATTGGTTCAGACGCATATTTCTTATGTGCTGTTGACTGGAGATTATGCATACAAAGTGAAAAAGCCGATGAATTTTGGCTTTTTGGATTATTCAACTTTAGAGAAGCGGGAACATTTTTGTCAGGAGGAGTTGCGTTTAAATCAGCGGGGTGCTGCGGAACTTTATTTGGAGGTGTTCCCGGTGACTCAAGTAGGGGAAAAGTACCAACTTGGAGGAACGGGAGAACCTGTGGAATATGTGCTGAAAATGCTCCAGTTCCCTCAGGAGACGCTGTTTAGCAAAATGTTTGAGCAGAATCACTTAGATGAAGAACTTGTACAAGAGTTAGGACGAGTCGTCGCTGAATATCATGACACCAAAACTGTAACGAATGATTACATTCGCTCTTTTGGTGAGGTGCAGCAAGTTCGAGCTGCGTTTGACGAGAATTACGAGCAAACAGAAAAATATATTGGTGGTCCCCAGACACAGCAGCAGTTTGAGGAAACAAAGCAAGATACAGAGAAATTTTTTGCTGAACGTGGCGAACTCTTTAAGAGCAGAATAAAAAACAACTACATCCGAGAATGTCACGGGGATTTGCACTTAGGCAATATTTGTTTGTGGCGTGATAAAATTTGGCTGTTTGACTGCATCGAGTTTAATGAGCCGTTTCGCTTTGTCGATGTGATGTTTGACGTTGCTTATGCTGTGATGGATTTGGAAGGTCAGCAACGCCCAGATTTGAGTAATGCTTATTTAAATACTTACCTTGAGGTGACTGGCGATTGGGAAGGTTTGCAGGTGTTGCCCATTTACTTAAGCCGTCAATCTTATGTTCGGGCAAAGGTGACTTCATTCTTATTAGATGATCCAAGTGTACCTACTTCTGTTAAGGAAGAGGCGACAAAAAAAGCAGCTAATTATTACAAGCTGGCGAGTGAGTACACAAAACCACGTCAGGGGCGACTGATTTTGATGTCGGGTTTGTCGGGTTCAGGTAAAAGTACAACAGCGCGATATTTAGCTCGTCAATTGGGGGCGATTCACGTTCGTTCGGATGCAGTGCGAAAACATTTGGCGGGAATTCCGTTGATGGAACGCGGTGGTGATGATTTGTACACACCCGCGATGACTGAGAAAACTTACGCGCGGCTGTTGGAGTTAGGAGTTTTGTTGGCAAAAGAAGGTTATGTGGTGATTTTGGATGCCAAGTATGACAAACAGCAATTACGTGAACAGGCGATCGCCGCTACTGTCCCGCATCAACTTCCCCTGGAAATTATCTCTTGCATAGCACCACCATCCGTTTTGGAACAACGACTGAATAACCGTACTAGTGATATTGCTGATGCAACTGCTGATTTATTAGCGTCTCAACTTCAGCAAGCTGAACCCTTGACAGAAAAAGAAAAACCACTGGCTAAAATTGTGGATACAACTCAACCAATAGAGGCACAATTAAAGAATGTCATTCGCCAATAGGTAGGCTACATCTTATGGCACCACCAAAACTCAACTTTTCGCCAAACTTCGTCACTCAAATCTTATTAGGGTTATTTTTTACACTTGTATTTTTGAGTACAGGTTATGACCCCGCCCTCAGTATTTTTCTGGGTGTATTGGGTGGTTTCGCCTTGGGCTGGGTGACAGCATCAACCAAAAGTGGACCCCAGTCATCTACAGTAGCGACCTCTGAGGGCGTTGACGCGGGCTTGAAGTATTGGTTATTTTTCTTACTTGGCTTTGTGTTCGCAGGGTATCAACCACCAATGAGTATTTTCTTGGGTGCGATCGCCGGTATAGGCGGCGGCTGGACGATTGCTTGGTGGCAAAGTAAGGAAGAATCAAGAACTCAACTACCACAAGAAGATCTAGAACAAACTGACGAAGCTGAAGTAAGTAGTGAAAAATCAAGCAGACGCCAAGTTAGGAAAACCACTCGACGTTACCGTCGTCGTCCTGGAAGTTTTAATTTCAACTTTTGGCGAAGATAGTCAGAAACTCCCGACTGTAAGTCGGGATTGCTGACAAGCCAAGTATTTTCTTGATTTCTTTGATGAATTGGCTCAGAATTTGAGGTAAGTTGCTGATCTCTCGCATCAGATCTTGAGGACTGAAACCAAAAAACATCAAGATAACGACGATAACTAAAATGGCGATCGCCGTACTGATCGCTGTTTGCAATAAACTAAGCAAAGCCCGGAAGACTATATACGCGACAAACAGTGCACCAATGAGAACTATGAGGTTTGTTGGCATGTTTTTGCCTGAATAAATCACAATTTTATACTATGGAAGCAATTGTTAACTTTGCACCTGATTCCTGCATAAGTTAACTTTGGTTTTATTTATACATTATAAAATTTTATTTTGTTGATTTTACTTTTTATACATACTTTCATAGATTTGTCAATCTTTTAATATTAGCCCATTATCCATGCTCGTTGATGAGTCAATACCGTTCAGTTAAGACGTTTATTCGTAGAGACAGCAGAGGGGATGGTTCGCTAGTGGGAGCAGAGGAGAAAAGAGTCAATGGGCGTTAACTCTTCTTCCCCCCTGCCCCTGTGCCCCTCTGCCCCTCTGCCTGCCGAAACAGATTAATTTCCTTAACTGAACTGTATTGGTTGATGAGTAGGAATACGTGTGTCAATGCCGCAACGGGTGCGGGTGTAAGGGGCTTGGGGAAACTTAGACAAAATTGGACAACCTTCCCCCACGAGTACTCGTGTTAGCGTTTGCGCAGCGCCCCCTATGCCTAACGGCACGCTTGGGCTATCGGGGCTAGCGTGCCGTAGGCTTGCCTCCACAAGTATCTGTGGAGGGGGCGAAAAAGGCGGTGATTCTCAATTATTCCTACTTGTTAACAGATAAAACCGCCTTTTTCGCCTTAGCGTAGCGTTGCCGTTAGGCAATAGGTTGTCCAATTTTGTCCAGGAAAATGAAGCGCCACAGGTGTAGGTGTTCAAACCCTTACACACTTACACCCTCCCAAACTGCTGGATCTCGTTGCGTAAGTCCTGGCTATTTCCCAGAAGACTCTCCATCCCTTCGCCCTAATTCATACACGCCACAACCCATACAAGCAAGTATCCCCATGCTAATTGCCCAGCTAGAACCTAAACTAATTCCCACTGCCCAATTCAGTAGGGCACCAATGATAAGAAAGGGCAGGATACTGAAAACTGAAGCGTAAAAAGCATTTTGTGATTCTCTTGCCTTTCTTGTTTTTTCAAATTCTGATTGACTGATGTAGAGCGATCGCTCAGCAAAGTTAAACCAACGGTTCAATTGCAGTATCACCCATTCCCTGACTGGGGAAAAACCAAGATACAGCGCCAAAGACCACAAAGTTGCTCCGGCGATCGCGATTGTGTCTAACTCAAAGCCCAAAGGCAATATTTCAGTCAGCATGGCTTGATGGAGGTCTTGTGGAGGGTGCGTTTGGAAAGCTAAGTCAATAAGCTAAACCAATAATAATAACGATAAACTTAACAGCATTTTCTTTGCAACTTTTTCGCTATGACATTTCATTGTGGATAAGTTGACATCTTTTTGCCTCAGTATATACGTAATAAAAAATGTCATTATCAATACTTTTATTTTCTGGTTGATGATAACTAGCTACTTGAGCACTGAACTATCAACAAATCATAACTGCTCAAAGGTATCTAAATGCTAATGAAATTAAAAAATATTTTATGTTTTTGATTATCAAAGAAATCAGGTAATTTTGATACCTGAAAAAATACTATTTTTGAAAATGACTTGACAGAGCAACATTTTCAAGGTAAATATATTGCGATGAATCTGTAAAAAATATACACTTTTTCTCGTCGTGCTGCACAGGGTGAATGCACTCCAAAGCAAATGTCAATTCCTAATCGAAATTTCAATCTTTGATCTGGCTGAAATGTACATCAATTTACGGATATGTAGTAAGAGCTAGAGGATTAAAAAATGAGTAAGTGGCAACAAACAGTAGCACTTTCCGTAGTCAGCCTATCTATACTAGGATTAGGTGTTGTTAGCTTTATCACTCTATTGACAAAATTAAACTCAGTAGAAGCTGTAGAATTGAACTCCAAGCAGATAACAACAGTCAAAAATCGGTTAGCAGCCTCAATTGCCGTCGAAAATTTTCAGACGCCCAAGACAAAACCATCTGTGGAATTGAACTCCAAGAAGATCGCAAGAGCTAACAATTGGTTAGCAGCCTCAATTACCGTAGAACATTCTCAGACGCCCAAGACAAAACCACCTGTGGAATTGAACTCCAAGAAGATCGCAAGAGCTAACAATTGGTTAGCAGCGTCTTTTCCAGTAGAAAATTTTCAGGGATACACATCTGCGTTTGGCTACCGTCGTTCTGCAACTGGCGGTTCTAATTCAGAATTTCACAGTGGCTTAGATATCGCCGCGCCACAAGGGAGTTACATTCGCAATTGGTGGACAGGTACGGTGATTAAGGTTGGCGATCGCGATGCTTGCGGAACTCATATAGTCATTCAATCTGGCGAATGGGAACACACCTACTGTCATATGGAAGGACAAGTTGAAACTGTAGATAATCGCCGTTATTTAGTAGATAGAACAGGTGGAATTCAAATTGCGGAAGGTCAGCAACTAAGCGCCGGTATGAGAATTGGTCGAGTAGGAATGACTGGACGAACCACAGGTCCTCACGTTCATTGGGGACTCAAGTATGCTAAACAATATGTCGATCCAGCAATGGTTCTTCGAGAAATGTTCTCCCAGCAGCAAATTGCTAGGAGTTCATCGCAGGGTTGGACTTCTCAACAGTCACAAGTCATCATTCAGGAATCAAAAGCTGTAGGAGACTCAGGATATTAATTTAGTGAACAGTTATTGGTTGTCAGTGAACAGGCTACTGATAACTATACTGGTATCTTGCACCCTCCGGGTTCGCCCTTCGGGTTCGCAGTCGCCTACGGAGGGAGACCCTCCTGCAGCGCTGTCTCACCAGTCGCTCATGGGGGAAACCCCCAAGACCGCGCTGGCTCACCATTCTCAACAAGACCCAAAAAACCGGGTTTCTGAACCATAAATTAAGGTTTATACGAGCAGGTATTCTCAAGAAACCCGGTTTTTAACTCAGTACGTCAAGTTGTAATAGAGTTTGCGATAGCTATACGATCGCAAACTCAGTTAATGCCCTTTTACTAGGGTGATGGAAACCCAAAATAATATCGGTTTTGGGGATGCCTGCTGCCAATAAGTCATCAACAATCCCCAAATCGGTGTTGTCTTCTTCCACCCAGATTTTACCGTTTTGAATCTGGAGGTATAAGATAATGTGCTGCACTCGTTTTTTGTCATCCCAGCCGCAACGCAGCCACAGGTATTGGTGGCGTTGTTCATCTAAAATCAGGCGATCACTAATTTTACTTTCTGTAGTGTTAACGGGTTGAGAATTGGTCAAATCATAGTATTTTTTAATGGTTTCTTGGATAATACTGCGATACTGGCTTAATATATCCATTGCACGATTTGCTCCTGTTGGATATCTACAATAATTAATTGCAGATTGTTTTGGCGGGTAATGAGTTGATGTGTAGTGCGGGCATCTTGCCCGCTTTGGTAATAAAGTAGGGAGCAAGATGCTCCCCCTACGGTGTTTTTGCAAAATTGGGATGCTCCCGTCAAATCATTGTAGAGACTGTACTGTACGGTCTCTACATTGTTTTCCACCAGACGTCTATTTAGAACTCAAGACTTCATTTAACCAGATACAACTAATTGCTGCTTCTTTGGCAGTTGAGTATATTCAGAGACAATCTTACGAAATTGCTCGCCCTCTATTGTTTCCTGTTCCACAAGCAAATCCACAAGGCGATCTAGCAAAGCTCTATTTTCACGAATAATTTGACGAGCTTTTCTATAGCAAGCAACTGCCATTTCTCGCACTTGTCGGTCAATCTTAGTCGCCATTTCTTCTGAATATTCAGAGCGATTCATCCAATCTCGGCCAAGAAAAACATCACTACTCTGATTTTCCAGAGCTACTAACCCTAGCTCAGACATACCATACATAGTCACCATCTTACGAGCAAGGTTTGTCACAACTTTTAGGTCGTTGCTAGCCCCGCCTGTGACTTCAGCTTCGCCAAATACCTCTATTTCTGCTGCCTTTCCTCCTAAAGTCATGATGATGTTATCGTGCAGCCAAGCTTTAGTATAAAGCCCACTGTCAATCATTTCTTCGTTGAGAATTTGCTGAGAAAAACCACCCACTCCACCAGAACGGGGAATAATTGTCACCTTATTTAAAGGATCAGCATTTTCCAGAAGTGTAGACAATAAAGCGTGTCCAATTTCATGATAGGCAATCAACCGCTTTTTCTTGCTATCGAGTAGTGGGTTAAGGGTCAACCCAATTGTCAATCTGTCAATAGCATCGTCAATTTCTAACGGTGTGATACCATCTTTACGTCTACGTGCTGTCAGAATTGCTGCTTCATTGAGTAAGTTTGCTAAATCTGCTCCTGTAAAACCAGGGGTGCGGCGCGCAATAATTTCCAAGGAAACGGATGGGTCAACTTTCTTATTACGGGCATGGACTTTTAAAATTTCCAGACGACCTTTGCGGTCTGGTGCATCTACAATCACTTGTCGGTCAAATCGTCCGGGTCGAAGCAATGCGGTATCTAGGACATCTGGACGGTTGGTAGCGGCGATTATAATAATACCAGTGTTACCTTCAAAACCATCCATTTCGGTGAGCAGTTGATTGAGGGTTTGTTCCCGTTCATCATTTCCACCACCGATACCTGCACCTCTTTGCCGTCCTACAGCGTCGATTTCATCGATAAATATCAGACAGGGAGCATTTTCTTTTGCTTTTTTGAATAAATCACGCACACGGGATGCGCCCACACCCACAAACATTTCTACAAACTCTGAGCCGGAAATACTGAAGAACGGTACGCCTGCTTCACCGGCGATCGCTTTTGCAAGCAGTGTTTTACCTGTTCCCGGAGGTCCCACTAACAGCACTCCTTTGGGAATGCGTGCGCCCACAGCAGTGAATTTTTCTGGTTGTTTGAGGAAAGTCACGACTTCTTGCAGTTCTTCCTTGGCTTCTTCAATACCTGCAACATCGTCAAATTTGATTCCAGTCTTTGCCTCCATCTGGAAACGAGCTCTGGTTTTACCAAAGTTCATTGCTTGGCTAGAGGCATTACTAGAGCGGCGAAGGAACAATAACATTAAAGCAACTAGTGGTAAGATCCACATGAGGTTGATCAAAAGTCCTACAGCCGCTTTACTATTGGCAGAGGGAGCTTCGCCAAAGTCAACGTTCTTTTCTCTTAGTTTGTTAATTAGCTCGCTATTTTGTTCTAAAAGCCGCACCTGTATCGGTTGGTCACCTTGCTTTTGTCCGTTGAGATAAACCCTTGCTAGCTGGTCAGTTTCGTCAAGCTCTACTCTTTTGACTTCTTTATTATCTATTTTCTCAATTAATTTACCATAAGATAGAGACTCTTGCTCTGCTTTTTGTGCTAACGCAGGAGTCCCCCCTAAGATTCCTGGCAACATGATTAAACCGGCTGCTAGCGCTCCAGTCAAGGCTGTATGCTTTGCAGGCTGCTGTTTTCTCGATGTCTTTTTCTCAAAATTTTTCATAATAATTACCCTTTGCTTGCTGCTCTTAATTTCGAGCACTCGTTTTTATGCCTTTTCCTCTACCAAGAGTAGATATCAGGGGTGTCTAATTTTCTAGTGTAGCTTCCAAAAAAAGCAAACAATAAGTTTTTCCTTGCAACACCCATAACTGCGTCTGTTTATGGATGTTTCTCTATGTTAGACGCCTAATTAGATGCTCGTTGTTTCCTTACAGGTTAGACTCTTTGTTCTAAAGCCTTTTGAAGTAGTACTTTTAGGTTTAGATTTTATCTTTATTATTTTCTGGTTCTTTAGCATGGAATTGTCTGCCTATTGGAATTTGGCATATTACGTCACAAATCGTTATAATAAAATCATACTCGTAATGATTACATTTTGCAAACTAATCAGTGTTTGAATGTCAATATACACCCAGACAAAATTTGTAAATTAAAACACAATTTGAGGATTCAGTTATGGTAAGGATAGTAGGCATTGCTGGTAGCTTACGACCAGATTCTTATAGCCAATTAGCTTTAGAATTAGCAGCGCAAAAAACACAGGAACTAGGTGCAGAAGTAGAAGTTCTTGATTTGCGCAAAATGAACCTACCATTTTGTGATGGAGGGGACGATTATCCAGATTACCCAGATGTGAAAAGGCTACAAGATGCTTTTACACGTGCTGATGGTTTAATTTTGGTTACACCTGAATATCACGGTAGTGTAAGCGGTGTCCTGAAAAATGCTCTTGATTTAATGAGCTTTGACCATTTAGCAAATAAAGTCGCAGGATTTATCAGCATTTTGGGTGGTCAATCTAATAACAATGCACTCAATGATTTGAGAGTCATCCTTAGATGGGTGCACGCATGGTCTATCCCTGAACAGGTAGCAATTGGGCAAGCCTGGAAAGCATTTAGTCCTGAAGGTAAACTTGTAGACGAAAAACTTTCCCAAAGGTTAGACCAATTTGCCCAGAGTTTGGTTGAGAACACACGGAAGTTACGAGGTGTTAATTAGCTTATTTTTCACCAGAAGGCGACTTCGGTTGCCCCGTTCGTTCTAGAGTGGGGAGGAATTGTCGCCTTGTCGCCTTAGTCATTAGTTATTGGTCATTAGTCATTAGTATGATTAAATACGAAAAATCATGTAGCGCAGCGGTTCCTCTTAGGAACTAAAACTACTAAGACTCGCGACTAAGGACTAATGAGTTCGATTTCCCCCCGGCTTTTTATGAAATTAAACGGAGTGAAAATTTCATAGCCGGGGGATGAGTTAACTACAAGCCTTGTTAACCCTATGCCTAACGGCACGCTTCCGCTATGGGGGCTAGCGTGTCCGCAGGACATAGACGGGTTTCCCGTCGCAGGATAAGAGCGTTAGAAACCGTTCGACTGAGCGCTCACGGCCGAAGCCCTCCAAAGAGCGCTGGTCTCACCAAGCAAGGGTGAGGTGACGATTGTGTGGAATATTTGGATTTTTGAGTGGTGATAGCGTCACCAAGCACTGAATTTATTCGTTAGATATTCACTCTTTTTTATACATTTAGTCAGATTTACCATACGTACAAAAGTACGCCCTGGTCTTGGTCAACTTTTTGAACTATTTATGACTGACCTGAGGGATCTGCTGCGTTAACAAATTCTGGGTGTTCACTCTCTGAACACTGAATGACTTGGTCTGAGTTTGGTCTGTGTTGTCGCTTGAATTCACCCAATTGCACAGGCTGACCTGTTTGTGCTGATTGGTTGATTGCACGAATAATGCGAACATCAGCTAACCCTTCTTCTCCAGAAGGTTCTGGATCTTTATCTTTGATCACGCAATCTGAAAAGTAAATAATTTCTGCTGCAAACTGGTCTCCAGCAGGAAAAGATTGTTCCTGCGTTTCATCATTGATGGTAATTTGTTGCTTCAATTCGCCTTGATAAGAGTATGCAGAATCCATCCGCAAGTCGCCTTTTGTACCTACAACCTGAAAAGTAGAAACTGGTGCCCCGCCAAAGCTAGAGATAAATATTGCCAGTCTCTCTCCAGGAAAACGCACTAGGGCGCTGGTCATTTCCTCAGCTTTCTCAAAACGCTTTTCTCCAATGCTTGCGCTTAGGGCAACAACTTCAGTGGGTTCATCTTGAAATAGATAGCGGGCAGCATTGATGCAGTATGTCCCCATGTCGTAAACAGAACCACCACCATTGGAGATTGGTTCTTTTAACCGCACGTTATCTCCAACAACCTGTTGAGAAAATACGGAGTTAAAGATGCGGGGGTTACCAATTTTGCCTGAATTAACAATTTCTACTGCCAGCATGTTTGCTTTATCAAAATGCAGACGGTAGGCAATCATTAGTTTTACCTTGTTTTCAAGGCAAGCGCGAATCATCTCCTCACACTCTTGTTCTGTCACAGCCATTGGCTTTTCACAAAGCACATGAACACCAGCTTTTGCCGCCCGCACAGTATAATCACAGTGGAGATGGTTAGGCAAGGCGATGTAAACTGCATCTATTTCACCACTTTTAAGGTAGTTGTCATACTCTTCGTAAGAGTAAGTTTTTACTCCATAATGCTTGCCGAGTTTTTGACGCTTGATTGGATCTCCTGAAAACAAGGCAACCAGTTGTGAATTTTCGGTGTGAGCAAAAGCAGGTAAGACGTCTTCTTGGGCAATCCAACCCAGTCCTACAACCGCGTAGCGAATTTTACTCTTGCCGTTTGTCACTGTCATTTATCAACCTCCTAATGTAGTTATTTTTTCTAGAGTGTAGGGATCTGAATTCCCTTTACTTTTGTACAGTGCAAGGAAGTGCGCCTGTGCATCCTTACACCTCTTATTTTTTCAACAATCTTGAATTATTTGTCCTGCAATCCAACCTGTTCTCTATGACTTTGAGGATAGAAATTAATGATTTTTGCTCCATCCTTCTAGCGACACAGAGGTAGCAGATTTTTTCTAAGCAGGGCATAGGTCATCCCCAAAGGGGGAGCGTAGACCCCAGAGGAGGCTTCCCGATAGCCGTAAGGCGTGGCGTCAGCCATAAAGTAGCAATTGCAAGAATCGTAGTTTTATGTTTTTTTATATTGATCTACTTACAAATAAAAAACAACATAAGATATAATGTTTGACTATAGGATTTCTACTTAATTTTTGAAGGTAATTCAGTACAGTTTATGTTAAGCGTTCCTTACCTCAACGAGTTCGTGTGGCTAGCGGGTGCTGTCACGGCTAGCACCGCTATCGAGCGCGTCTGGTGTAGGAGATACGCCACGAAGTGCGAACAGAAACCAAACCGGATTCCTATATATAAGTTTGATCATTAAACACTTATATTTTATTTGTAAGAATGAAAAAAGCTTTTAGTTTCTACGGGATTATTCTAGGATCAGTTTTGCTAAGTATCGTCTTGAGTTTTACGTCAGGGAAAATTTTGGCACAAACTGAAAACTCTGAAGTTAGTGGAAGTAAGGCGGTTATCGAAAATTCTGGCTCTACGAATACCTGCCCTTACACAATTTCTGTTTTACCTGGTGGAGCAGCAACTTACACTGTTTGCAACAAAACGGGGAAGGGTGAAGTTTCATCTGGGCTAAGTAAGAGATTTTTTGAGGATATAAAAACTGCCCAGCCATTAGAAAATGTACCATTTACCCCTTGTGTGAAAAGCGCGTCGTTCGGTACAACGACTAAAGTGAAGTATAAAGAACAAACGTCTCCTGATATTAGTTGTCCTAGTTCTGATTCTAGAGTTACAGACTTATATGAGGATACAGTCAAAATTCAGCAACAGTTAGGTTTTTCAACAAAGAGAAGTAGCTCAACCTAATTAAACTTAAAATGTCATTCGCGCAAAGAGCAGCAGTAGGGTGGGCAACATGTTGCCCACCCTACACCTTAATGATGATGGTGATGATGATGTGCAACGGCTAACTGCGGATTAATTGCCACAGTTTCTTCTGACAACAACTCGTTAATATGAGCATTTGCCCACTGGGCTGCCATGTATAAGAACTCAGGATCGTCGTTAACGCAAGGCATCTGCACGTAGTTTACATCAGAATGCTTTTTCTCTAAGGCATGAATGATGTGGTGTACATCCAGTAGAGTTTCATGGTTTTCTGTCGCAAAACCAATCGGCATAAATACAATTGCTTTGGCACCTAATTGAATCAGGTTTTTCGCTGCTTGTTGAGCATTTGGCAGCGTCCATTCAATTAAGGGTGTGTCATGGTTGAGCCATCCGACAGAAATCAGAGGGTAGCGGTGGATTAACTTGTCGCGAACTAAGTCGTAGAGTATTTGACTTTCGGTAATTCCAGAGGTGAATCCTTTGGCTTTATGGGGACAACCGTGGTTCATCAGCACAATGCCAATTTGAGAAGGTAGGTAAGCACTGGCTAAGTCAGCTGTAATTTTCTCTTCGACTAGATGCGCCATCAAGTCGATGTAAGCTGGTTCATTATAGAACGAGGGGATGTAGCGCAGTCCTTTCACCCAATGCTCATCACCCTCTGCTATCTCGGATAAAGCGTTGTTGACTTGTTCTATGGCGATACCGCTGGTGAAGATGGAATCTACAACAAGCAGCGGGTAGATGAGTATTTTGTCAAAACCTTGATTTTTGATTTCTGTCAAGACTTGTTTGGGTAGGAAGGGAGCGCAAAAGTTGAAGGCTTTAAAAACTTGAACAGCTTCACCCCACTTGGCTTGTAGGTCTTTTTCAATGCCAGCGCGTTGTTTTTCAAAAATAGCGTTGTGTGGGGAAATAAAATCATGGTGCTGATGTCCCCACTCATGACGGTCAAATAACGCCAAAAGCTTTGCCAAGGGAGGATACACCCAAGTAGGGACGGGTGCAAATTTTGCTGTCAGCAGATTTAAGGCTTGTTCATTATAGTTAGCGAAATCTTCGTAGCTTTCGACTTCACCGTAACCCATGAGCAATACTGCTACTCGTTGTTGACTGGGCGATCGCTCATGCGTTGAATCTAGTTTTTCTGGTGTGGCAACCACAATAGTTCCTCAATACAACTTCAAAAGTTCTGAGTACCTAAGCAATGAGTCCTTTGATCATTTCCACTTCAATGTCGGTACTCATGGTTCAGCACTGTTTGGGTTTTGTTGTTTTCCATACTCGTAAAATTCTATCCTATCCAGGGGGATAGGATGAAAAAGGAAATATAAGTCGTATCTCTCATGATTACCCTCTATTTACTACCTAAGATAGAAACACAACAATGACTAAAAATAACTTTTGAGGCTTGACATATACTTGTTTACCGCAATTGTGCGACGCTTGATAGACTGGAATTGATATGTTGAGTTGGTAATTACAAGGACAAGTCACCACTTTGCTGAATTCAAACAGATTGAACTTTTTTGAAGATTGCAAGCCGTTCTGTGTCCGGAAAAGTATGGAAAATTATGTTGTATATGTAACTAACATACATACATGACTTGAAGAATAAGCTGCTAAAACAAGAAGAGATGAGTATAATTATTTGCCCTGGAATTCATGAGTCAGTTTTAACTCAATCTTTTGTATCAGGGTGGATAGAGCAAGTTATAGATAAAGCCAAAAGCAAAAAGCCAGTAGATGTACTGATATTTTCGGGTGAGAGTGGTTTAGCTTTATCAGGATTTCATTTATGGCAATTTTTACACAAACACTTGCAGAATAGGATAGAATCGCCGGTTGTATTCATTAGCTTTAGTGCTGGTGTTGTTGGGGCAATACTCGCTGCTCATAAATGGCAACAAATTGGCGGTTATGTCAAAGCTTTTATTGCTATAGATGGATGGGGAGTACCGATGTGGGGAAATTTTCCTATCCATCGGATGAGTCATGATTATTTCACCCACTGGAGTTCTTCTATGCTGGGAAGCGGGCAGAATAACTTTTGTGCAGATCCACCTGTTGACCATTTAGAAATGTGGCGATCGCCCCAAACTGTGCAGGGCTACTGTTTAGACTCTTGTTTTGGGGAATCACCGCCGAAACAGCGTCTGAGCGCAGCTGAATTTTTGCACTTGCTTTTAAAGCATTATGAAGATAACTAGTCCGGAAAACAGATTTGCCAACCAGGAGTGAGTAAAAGAAGATCAGGGAATAAAGAGGAGGCAGTGCTCCCTTGGGGGGGATCTTCCCCGTTGTAGCACCTACCGTGGAGATGAGGGAGATCTCGTAAGCCCTATATCCTATGCCCAGTGAGTACGGCCACGGCTTACGCCCCCAAGTCCTCCGGAGGCTTGCGCCAACAAAGCAGCGTTTTGTGGAGGAGATACGGCACTTGGCTTGGGCGTAAACGCAAAGCGTGCCACTAGGCATACAAAGCAGCCTGTCCCTTTGCGACTCAGCTTCCCCTGCTTCTGTTACTCGTTCACTCCGTCCGTTCCCTAATCGCTATCTCAAAAGATTCTAATGTTTCCAACTGAACCTGCTGCTGTGAATAAAGGGTTTACTGCGATTCTCAAAAACCGTGGTTTTATGCTGCTGTGGATTGGGCAATTGGTATCCCAATTAGCAGATAAAGTCTTTTTTGTTTTGATAATTGCTCTGCTTGAGAACTACCCAGCCCCTGCTGGATTAGCCCAAAACTCAATGTACTCGACGTTGATGGTGGCGTTTACAGTACCAGCAGTGTTGTTTGGTTCTGCGGGTGGTATCTTTGTTGACCGCTTCCCAAAAAAACTTATTATGGTTGGCTCTGATATCCTGCGCGGGCTATTAACCCTGTGTATTCCTTTTTTGCCACGAGAGTTTGTTATTCTGCTTATAATAGCTTTTGCCATCTCCACTGTGACGCAGTTTTTTGCACCCGCTGAGCAAGCTGCTATTCCGCAGTTGGTTAAAAAAGAAAATCTGATGGCAGCCAATGCGCTGTTTAGCAGCACAATGATGGGAGCTTTAATTGTTGGCTTTGCCGTGGGGGAGCCAATCTTGAGTTGGGCGAAAAACTCAATAGGACCAAGATATGGTCAAGAACTGATCGTGGCAGGATTGTACCTGTTGTCTGCGGGCGTTATGCAACCCATTAACTTTAGAGACAACGTATCGGTTGACAACACTCACTCAGTCATCAATCCTTGGGCGGAGTTTAAAGAGGGTTTGCGTTATCTCAAGAAAAACCGTCTTGTGCTGAATGCTATGCTGCAACTGACGACATTATACTGTGTGTTTGCAGCATTAACAGTACTCGCTATTAGATTAGCAAAAAAGTTTGGCTTAGAAGAAAAACAATTTGGCTTTTTCTTGGCAGCCGCTGGGATAGGTATGGTTTTGGGAGCAGCGATTTTAGGTAACTGGGGTGAAAAAGTTCAGCGCAAGCCCTTACCCCTGATTGGGTTTTTAATTATGGCGCTGGTTTTAGGAGTGTTCAGTTTTACTAACAACTTGCTCTTAGCTTTAGCACTTTGTGCATTGTTGGGTATAGGCGCTGCTTTCATTGGCGTACCAATGCAAACTCTGATTCAACAGCAAACACCACCGACAATGCATGGTAAAGTATTTGGGTTTCAAAATCATGCCGTGAACATAGCCCTCTCAGCACCACTGGCAATCACTGGTCCACTCACTGATGCTCTTGGGTTGCGAATTGTGCTTGTGAGCATGAGTATTGTCGTAGTGACTGTAGGCGTTTGGGCTTGGCAAAACACTCGTCGAGTATTGCGAGATATTTTTCTAAAATGAATTTTCTATTTTTTACAGGAAATTTCGTCGCTATTGTACTAAGCTTTTCAATTAAAATGAAGTTTTAACTACAAAAAGTCAGCATTAACTTAGCTATTGCGTGAGGTTTGACTGTGCGTTCGCCTTCTCAAATTAGTCTCCCACAAACAGAAAATCAGAGCATCTCCAATATTTCTATCTCGCCAGCCGTGACGCCCAGGCGTGCATCAGGTGGTTTTGCTTTGCTTGATAGTCTCAAGCGGCACGGCGTTGAGTATATTTTTGGTTATCCTGGTGGTGCAATCCTGCCGATTTACGATGACTTGTATAAAGTAGAAGCTGCTGGTAATGGCATTAAGCACATCTTGGTGAGACACGAACAAGGTGCCGCACACGCCGCCGATGGTTATGCCCGTGCTACGGGGAAGGTAGGAGTGTGCTTTGGAACTTCAGGTCCTGGGGCGACGAATTTAGTGACGGGCATCGCCACTGCCTATATGGACTCAATCCCGATGGTTATTGTCACCGGACAGGTATCACGGGCGGTAATTGGTACCGATGCGTTTCAAGAAACTGATATTTACGGAATCACGCTACCAATTGTCAAGCACTCCTATGTCGTGCGCGATCCCAAAGATATGGCGCGAATAGTTGCTGAAGCCTTCCATATTGCCAGCACTGGACGTCCGGGACCAGTTTTGATTGATGTTCCCAAGGATGTGGCGCTTGAAGAATTTGACTATATGCCTGTGGAACCGGGAAAAGTGAAGTTACCAGGGTATCGTCCCACGGTGAAGGGTAATCCACGTCAGGTTTGTGCAGCAATACAATTAATTCGTGAAAGTCGCCGTCCGTTGTTGTATGTGGGTGGAGGTGCCATCGCCTCTAATGCCCACGAAGAAGTAAAACAACTGGCAGAAATGTTTAATATCCCCGTCAGCACAACGTTGATGGGTATTGGTGCTTTTGACGAACATCATCCCCTGTCTTTAGGAATGTTGGGAATGCACGGCACCGCTTACGCTAACTTTGCTGTCACAGATTGTGATTTGCTGATTTGTGTCGGTGCAAGATTTGATGACCGCGTTACAAGTAAGTTAGATGAATTCGCTACCCGTGCTAAGGTCATTCACATTGATATCGATCCGGCAGAGGTAGGTAAGAACCGCATTCCAGATGTACCGATCGTTGGTGATGTACGGAAAGTGCTGACTGATTTGTTACGTCGCTGTCAGCAAACAGGTATCAACACCATACCGAGCCAAACCCAAGAATGGCTGAACCTGATCAACCGCTGGAAGGAAGAATATCCTTTGGAGGTGCCACACCATGCTGACAGTATCTCACCGCAAGAGGTGATTGTAGAACTTGGTCGCCAAGCACCCGACGCCTATTACACAACAGATGTTGGTCAACATCAAATGTGGGCGGCACAATTCCTCAAGAATGGTCCACGGCGGTGGATTTCCAGTGCTGGTTTGGGAACGATGGGTTTCGGTTTACCCGCAGCAATCGGCGCTAAGGTGGGTTTGCCCAATGAAGAAGTCATCTGTATTAGCGGTGATGCCAGTTTCCAAATGAATTTACAGGAACTGGGAACAGCAGCACAATATGGTATCAATGTCAAGACAGTTATCCTAAACAACGGCTGGCAGGGAATGGTGCGCCAATGGCAACAAGCCTTCTATGGCGAGCGTTATTCATCCTCGAATATGGAAGTGGGAATGCCAGACATTGAGTTCCTGGCAAAGGCGTATGGCATCAAGGGGATGGTGATTAAAAACCGGGAGGAGTTGAAAGATGCGATCGCCGAAATACTAGCACACGACGGTCCAGTTATCGTCAATGTCCACGTGACCAGAGACGAAAACTGTTACCCAATGGTCGCTCCTGGAAAGAGCAACGCTCAGATGATTGGCTTACCACGTCAGCCAAAGAAAGCTTCGCTAGAGCCAGTTTTCTGTACCAACTGCGGTGCGAAAAACGTGCCCAATAACAACTTCTGCCCTGAGTGTGGTACGAAGTTGTAGAGCGATTGTGGTTCAAGAATAATAATGTAGGGTGGGCAATGCTCACCCTTAATATTTGCAACGTCTTGACTTTTCAATGAGCAGTGATTGCTACATCATACGAAGTTGCGTTCAAAGAAATAATTTCATAAACGAACCACAAAGACGCGAACGCGAGTGCGTGCGCCTTAGCGCATAGAGCGCTAAGGAAGAAAAAAGAAGATTACCTCTATGAATGTAACTTGGTATCATCATGTGATTTTAAAGCAGTAGACAACCTACAGGAGCTTTCCGCCCAGTTCCCCAGATGTTCAAAGCCGAACTTCAACAATTTATCAGTGCCGAAAGCAACAGCACCTGTACCACCCACAAGAAGTGCGCCCATAACAAGTGGATCTCCAACTGCTGATGTGACAACTGCAGTTGCGGCTGCTCCCGTAACGCTACTACCCATCATTCCAGCTAATGCAGTTGTTAGACCGCCTAATCCCAACTGAGAAACGGCTGATGCGGTTCCGGCATAACCAGCCAACGCCCCCGCACCTGCGGTAGAAGCAGATGCAACCGCCTTAGTAATTGTGAAGGCTGAGGTTGCTCCTTTCTCAATCACTTTCCAAGTCGAATCATCAGTGCCCGTTAACTTATCGGAGTAAGCCCTACAAATCGTTTCCGGCGTTATTTCCAGAAACTTTTTTGCATCTTTAACAAGCTGCTTATTGAATAGGAGCTTGTTAATATAATTTGGTGATATAAAGTCCAAAGGAGTAGAAGCAAATGCAGGTGCTGCTGAAGTAAAGCTCAGATGAAGTGTGATTATCAGAGCAATCAGGAATACAGATAAGATTCTTTTTAACCAATTAAACATAGTTCATTACACTTTGAGTAATATCGATAACCTTCGTACAGTACCCATAAATGGGGATCGTAAATATTGAGGATTGACGTTGAGTTTCCTTGCGTCAAACGGACACTTTCTACCCTGCAGGAAGCTGTCCTCCGGGCGTCTACAATGGGGGAAACGGAACCCCGCACAGAAGTGTCCTCCCTAACCTACGATTAATTCTCACTGTCTAATCGGTTACCTCCACAACCCTTCTCATGACGTATACAGTGTACGTTTTGTTGCTTAATAGCCTAAGTAAAAGTTTGCGTATGAGCTCAAAGATATTTAATGTAGAGCATGTAAATGTAATGTCTCTACAACGTAGGTGGGTATTAACAGGGGATTTAGTATTACAACTGAGGATTCATCACTTACAGCGGTTTTCTCTAAGGTGGGTAATGCTCACCCTTGTATCTTTTTGACTTTCCGTAGAATTTTCCCCAAGGGGGCGATCGCCTACCGGGACTTAGACAAAAAACACAGGTAAAATAGCCTCAAACGCATATCCCAAAAGACTTGGACATCGTTTGGCTTAGTTTGTTGATATATCTGGGTTCTGTGGCTTTTTGGGCATTTGGTGTATTTTCCTTGCCCTGCATGGGTTTGAGGCTTGTTTTGTCCTCAAAAATGTTTAAGTCCCACTACTTAGGATTATTTAGTGTTGCGTTGAGGCGGTTTAGAGCGGCTAATTAATACCGCCCCGTACTTGGACGAGAAGATCGCTATTCGATGAAGTAAAACTACTGAGTTTCCATTCCTGAGTTGTGAGTATCTACGTCTTACAACTCAGGACTGATTACTTAAGACTCAGGACTAATTAGAAACCGGCACATTTTTAAATGCCGCAGTATCTGGAACAAAAACGTCTATGCTGTTAACACCCTCAGGAATCCTTAACCAGACATAAGCATCAGCTGAAGCTTGAGGACGCAAAGAAAATAATTCAACACTACCAGTTGAGCGCTTGAGGTTAATTCCTTTATAGGTTTCGCTTGTGTCAGGATTACGTGCTGTTGTGTTGTAAACTCCTACAGATTCACCAGGATTAATTCCATCCGTAGCCACGCGACGGATACGCATCTGTAGATTCACGACATCACGGTTTCCTGTTTCTGGATCTTTAATCCGCTTTAGCGAGAGTAACTCTACTTCTGCTTTCCTTCCAAAGGAAGGTTGTACAAATTCACCAGGTTTAATAGCACTACCAGTGGAGGTTGTTGATTGTGCTGTTGTGGTTGAAGATGAAAACGCAGGCGTTTCCTGTGAACTAGGCTTGTTTTCAGGAGGAGCAGTACTGGTTTCTGAACTGGGAGTTTTTTGGGTAGAAGTGGTGGCGTTCCTATTACCAACACTTGCAACATTCAACGTCTGTTGTAGGGTGAAAACTTGGTAAGCCGTATAGCCACTGCATAATAAAGCCAAAGTCGAGAGTAAGACAGCGACACTAGATAAGAATGTACTCACACCAAAACCTCTATTTTGTATTTCTACATATACAAGTTTGTCAATCTATCGATTTTGTCATGCTGTGAGTAAATTTGGGTAATGAGTTGCTAATCTTTAAAAATTTAGTAAAGTACAAAACCTCACCCCCAACCCCTCTCCTTATTAAGGAGAGGGGAGACTTTAACGATAGTTAAAGGCGGGGTGAGGTTAAACGAGTGATTTGGATGTTATTCAATCCGCTATCCTTAAGTTGCTTTCGCTGACACTCAGAATTTTGACCTCATCTCCTTGATGTAATATTTTTCCTGCTTCTGATGCAGGTATATTTGTATTCACGCTTAACTTGTAGAAATGATTGAAACGGGTTGGCGTTGTCCAAGATGGTAGAGAATCCTTGCGCTTAGCCACAAACACCTTCTGAAAATGAGTTGTCACCTTTGCTGTTTGAGAATCTCGCGAGGGAACGACGCAACGCTGACAAGGATTCACTCCTTCAAACAAGACTTCTCCTATTTGAAAGTGAACATACTTTCCTGCTTCAGTAAATAATTGATCTTCCCAAAACGCTGGAACTCCACCAATTTCTATATTCGCTCGCATACGCAGTCGCATTTCATCAACACTTCCTACAGGAAACCAGGAAGCGACTTCTTCAAGTGTGGCTGTACTAACCACGGTGGGTCCTTTGGCATTAAGATCGTCTGGAAAGCCAGTTATTGTGTTTTGCATTAACTTAACTGGAAAACCAAAGTAATCACTGAACCAGGCTTCTAAAGAGGGCTGCTCATCATCAAGGTGAAAAATAGCTTTTTGGTCAGTTCCCTGAATGTGTAGGGAGAGTGTTTTTAAGTTATGATCAAAGGCTGATCGCAGCAAGTGAATCTTGGCATTGCGCTTTGCATTGACAAAATGACCTTGTTCATCAAATAAGGCAAACTCTCTGTCATGCTGAAGTGCGCCACTCTCAAGAATTCTTGCTAGATTTAGATCAATCTTGTCGAGAGATTTAATTGGGTAAATAGAAATCGCTTCGAGGTAAGGTGACATAATAAAATTGCTTTCACGAGGCTTGCAAAACTCGCTACTCAAATTTTAAATGTTACTTGTATAAACTCCTGTATTCCCAAGGCTTGACAAATTTCGCATCACTCCAGACTCCTCGCCGACTATTTTGCGCCTGAACTTCAGCTTGTTCAATGATATTTCTGCTGGGACACTTGTTTAAATAAGGACGGTAAACAAGCGCTAATCCCTCTCGTACTAATACTTCTTGGATAAAAGTCCCATTGGGCAAACGAATTTCAGCGACTTTACGTCCATATCTATCGCTATCGGTAATATTTAGTTTGACGCGATCGCCTCCTTGATTCACCAGTTGCTGCACTCGTTCTTGCGCCTTTGCTCCCCAATCAAATTGGTTGAGAAAAACAGAACTTTTACTTTGCTTTTCTTTCTTAGAGTGCGGGATTTCCGGTGCATCCACACATGCAAACCGCACATTGATTTTGCTCCCCTTGGCGTCTTTCACCGCGATAGTATCGCCATCACTGACTCGTTGGACTAAGTCACCAGAGGGAAAAATGCGGTCACAGCTCATCAAACCAAAAATGAGGGTAGCTGCACAAAGCCAAATCAACGCCTGTTTCATAAGACCTCACGGGATGCGGCAAACTCAGAGTCTTTAGACCTGAGAGGGAAGCGACGCGGCGGTTTTAACCGCAGTGATAATTAGCCCGACTGAGCGTCTAATTAATCGGACTTTGTTTCTTGAGAATTGACCTAACCGTTTCCAATTAGCATCGCTAACAGAGACTTGTCTTTCGGTGTCACCGCTTACCCAACCTTTATAAGTTTTGTTACCTTGAACAGCTTCAACGTAATCACCTTTCCTGAAACCATGCCTGGTTACAGTACCGCCATATTTGCGTCTCACGCCGCCTTTAGAAGGAACCATAAGGTGCAATTGACGGCGACAAATAGGAGGGCGACGAATAACGGCAAAAGGTGCGGGTGTTACAGTAACAGAACCCATCCAGCCTTGATAGTGACGGTTGATCTTGCCGTAACGAATGAATGCACTACAAGCTAAAGCAATTCCATCAACCGCGTGAGTTGCGGGGATAGCATCACCTTTTGAATGTTTTTGCTTTTGTAGCTTTAAATGTTGCCTGATGTTGGCAGTTTGCCATCCCTCGACCGACTTTGTGTAAACCCAGTCTTTTAGGTTCTTTAACTGCCAATATTGACCAACCATAACAGGACTAAATCCTTTGTCGCCTTGCGCTTTAACTACTTCGTAAGCGCAAGAAGTGATCGGGTAAACGGTAAACAGTTCCTCAAAAACTCTTAGCTCTAATTGACGATTAGCTTTAACACTTGGAGGTATTTTTTTACCTCTGCGATTATCAAACCGCTTTTGACGATGAGCACGTTGTGAAAATTCAACTTTGCGGCGGCACGTTTGCACAGGGTACTTCCCCCGCAAAGCTGCCTTGTTAATCCGTCTACCTCTTCTACCACGTCGCATCATTCGGCGCTGGTCCATTCGGTCTTTTACCGTTTGAAAAGGTAATTGTAGATGAGCCATCCATAAAGTAAATCTTTTGCATTGTACACCTACACCTGTGTAAAGTTTGCCTGGATCAATGCCTACTGCAATGGGTTGAGTTTTTGTGGTCAAAGTGTTGGCTAACAATTCAATTTGAAAGATGCCTAAGTCGTTATAAACGACTTTTGCTTTTCCTTCTTTTAGCCAGCGACGCGCTCTGCTCGCTTTTGTTGGCATTAATGGTTTACCGTCTGGTGATAGTACCGCTACTCGTAACATGGAGATAATCCTTCGAGTAAAGTAATTGGTTTCCTCGCTCACCTAATCCAAGATGTCTTAGCTTTACCTAACAACTGACTAAACAGTTTTGCAGTGTGTCCGGGCTGGAAAAGCACCCAGAAGTGCGTACCAAGATCAGGCTTAATGAGCTAGTCAAACACGTAAAGTTTAGTCTTTACAAGCCCAGCGTCTTTAGACCTGGGTTATTGACTTGTCTCACAATATATCTTCATATAAAATCATATATTTTCTGTTGTATGACTGTTTTTCACTTTTTCTAACCCTCAAAGTCTAAGTTCTTATAGTTCAAATGAAAGAGTTTGACTTGATTTCACTTTCTCATAACTGAGATCTTGTACCATTACGAGAAAACCACCAAGACTTGTACTAAACAGTGTCTAAATTGACTTAAAAATTATATCTCTTTTTAGTCCATTTTAATGGACTTTGTCTATGAGCCTGGGACTTCAAGTCCTAGGCGGGCGAGAACTGAGTCAAAAAATATGTAATAAGTTTGACATCTGTGTTTTTTGGTGCAAGATGTAAGATACCCAAAATTATCGCAAAACCTCACCCTGCCCTGTCGGGCATCCCTCACGCCAGGTGCTACAACGGGGGGAACCCCAACGCCAGATGCCTACGGAGGGAAACCCTCCTGCAGCACTGGCTCCGCAACGCACTGGCTCTCCTTATAAAGGAGAGGGTTAGGGTGAGGCGCTAAAAGCGAATCGGTAAGAGTCTTAGCCCAACTGACTTAACCAAGTACTCACTTCTACCCCTAATTTTTGCCCCAGCTTCAACAACTGACGGTACTGAGCGCTATCCTGACTTTGAGCAGTTTTAGCCATAAAGAGTGGCACAATCTGACTGTGCAAACAACTGAAGTATAGTTCTTGAGAGGGCTCAAGAGAGATACCAACATTTAACTGATTTGCCACATCAATTAATCGTTCTAGCCGTTGCAAATCTGCATCAAAAGTCCCGTTGGGATCGTGCAAGAATTGCCAGAGAGAACGCAATATCAACTGCTCTAACATCTGCTTGCCTTCGGGTATACTCAAATGACAATGCAGGTGCTTGGCTTCTGTAGCGATCGCCTCTAACTCGACGATGTGATTCCAACTTGATAGCGGTTCAGCGATGTCTTGTTCAAGTAAGCGTAAAGTTATCATACACCGATATCCCAAGGCAATTTCTGCTGCTACCTGCAACTCTTGCGGTGCTGGGACTTCATCACGGTGGAATGCCATCAGAACACCGTAATTCTCACGGTATTCTTGGGTATAAAGTTGGTCTAATCGTGACAGGGTTTCTTGACTCAACAGGTGCATGAGTCGATGGCGTTCTTCTGCGAATAGATTCCGCAAGCTGAAAGACTCTTCGCCAAACAACTGCGTCATCGCCAAGATTGTATGAGCTGCACTACCTTCTTGCAGCGCCCCAAACAGCTTTTCTTTTAACTCAGTGTAAGCCAGTCGTCCCTCGAAGGGTTGAATGCAACAATGGAAATCCCAACCACCCAGATGCAGAACAGCAAACACTAAATGTTCGCTTTCCCAGGTAATCTCTGAGACGAGGTTCAAATTTCCCACAGCCAGAGTCAATGATCCCATTCGTTGCAATTGGTAATCGAGTTCGTTGGCGGTGTAGCAATAAACCCGCTTTAGATGTGGATGAGAATGCTTGGTGGAACCATTGTGCCCATTTTGTGAAGACGCTGTCTGCGACGTCTCTACAGGTTTGTGGTTGGTAAAGAGTGATGTTATGGCATATTGAGCTGCAACTTGTTTAAAGCCAACTTGAGCCGTTAGCACCAACTGGCGATAAACTTCACCACCATGTTTGAACGAATCAACATTGCTCGGTGCTTGAGTTAAGCGTTTGAGGAAGCCTTTTTCCAACTGTACGCCAGAGACATCCCCTGCGAGTTCTAACGCACGGGCGGCGTAACGCAGAATTTGCGTTCCTTCTGGACGCGAAAGTTCTTCAAAAAACCACCCACAACTGGTGAACATGAGCAAAGCATGACGTTGCATTTCCAATAGACGCAAAGCGTCTACTTGTTCACTAGCCGTGAGTTTACGAGTTTGATGACGCGACAGAAAGCGACTTACGTTTTCTGGAGAGCGATCGCGTATCACTTTGATGTATTCATCTCGTGCCTGCCAGGGATCAAGGAAAAAGTGTCTGCCATGCTCTTCATACACCACAACGAGGCGATCCCGCAGCCAATTCAACGCATCCCTTAAGGGGCGACGCCATTTTAGGTGCCATGTGCCGCCACCACCGCAACCACAATCATCTTGCCATCTATCAACGCCGTGAGCGCAACTCCATGCTGTGACTGACTTAATTTCCACTTCCCATGTGGGAGTATTTAAGCTGAGGTAGTGAGCAAAGTTGCTGACTGTCCAACCCCAATGGGGAAACTCTTTTTTAAAGGCGTAGGCTAATGTTTTTTCGGTTCCTGCCTTGTGATGTCCAAAGGTTTCCCCATCTGTGGCGACAGAAATTAACTGTGCAGGGCGATGATCCCCACGCACTGCTGAACCGATGCGTCCGGCTAAATGATTGGAATTGAATAGGACATCACTAAAACCCATATCCCGCGAGATGGGACCATCGTAGAAGAAGATGTCGATGTAGGGACGGGACTGGAGAGATGAGTTATCTGATTCTCCTTCTACAACTTCCTGACTCTCTTTCAAAAAGCAACGATAGGGGCGTGTGGGATCAATCTGACTCCCACCAACTTCGTACCATTCAGGGTTGGGATTATCCTGGGTGGGCAAAAAACGACAACGTTGTGCTTGTGATGGTGCAAGCACAATAAAGCGAATCCCCTCATCAACTAAAGCTTTCAATGTGGCGTAGTCTACAGCAGTCTCTGCCAGCCACATTCCTTCGGGATCACGTCCAAAGCGGGAGCGGAAGTCTTCTTTGCCCCAGCGAATCTGGGTGTATTTATCACGCTCATTTGCCAATGGCATGATGATGTGGTTATATACTTGCGCGATCGCATTGCCATGTCCGTTGAGGCGATAGCAACTTTTAGCGTCTGCTTCCAAAATTCGCTGATAAACCTCTACATCGTGGCGTTCTAGCCACGACATCAGCGTTGGTCCTATATTAAAGCTCAAATACTCATAATTATTTACGATCCCCACCACTTCGCCGCGCTCATTTAACACTCTGGCAAAGGCATTGGGGCGATAACATTCATGGTGAATTCGTTCGTTCCAATCATGGAAAGGCGCTGCACCAGATTGGCGCTCAATCGCGTCTAGATAAGGGTTTTCGCGTGGTGGTTGATAAAAATGCCCATGAACGGTGACGTAAACACCAGTAGCCTGTCTCAGGGGATCGGGCATTTCGGTGTTTTTGATATTTTCAGGTGGCGTCAAATTTAAACCAGCACTAGCTGGTAGTTCAGCAGCAGAAGTCATGAAGTTATTCCAAAAAATAAACAGTCCTTGCAGTTGCTTTCTTTGATAATGCTGATAAACCTTCCTACAGCGGCATTTCAACAACAGTTAGTTTCAACAGCAACTATGAGATCAAACCAAATTCCGAGGTAGTGGTGTTCGTGTTGGGGGTAATCTGCATTATCAAGCAGCGCTTTGCCCGATGCAGTCAATCATTGACACAAGCCATGTTAGCAGGCTTTGTCGTTGGTACTGCTAAAAATTTAATTGTCTTTTAATATATTAAACCGCATCCTTGGTGTAAAATCGTAGGTTTATTGGAAACTTTTGCAACGAAACATTTCAAATTGTACTTATATCGCAATCTTATTTTACAAATCTCTGTCGAGAAAGCAAATAGTTAAATCTGAGAACTCCTTAATTAGAGGACTGGGGGTATCCTAGAGTTTGATCTATGGGAGTGCTCGGTGTTGTAGTGTAATATATTCAAAACTTAGGATTTTGTTGTACAGAAAACTCATTGCTCAGGACTTGCGGAGGAGTTCTAAGCTTACACATCTGTTTCTAATACTTTCACCTTAAAATGACAAATGTCAGCTAAAAACATTGTATTTTTGGTTTTGTTACTGTTTATTCCGGTTTCCATAGCGGCTCATTACTTAGAGTGGGGAGAGTTAACAGTTTTCATTACTGCTGGTTTAGCTATTTTGCCCTTAGCAGCTTGGATGGGGACAGCTACAGAAGAAGTGGCTGTCGTGGTTGGTCCAACAGTAGGGGGGTTGCTAAACGCCACCTTTGGCAACGCCACAGAATTGATTATCGCCTTAATTGCCCTAAAAGCTGGACTTGTGAATGTCGTCAAAGCCAGTATCACGGGATCAATCATCAGTAACTTACTGCTGGTAATGGGTCTTTCCATGTTTTTGGGTGGAGTGCGTTACAAAGAACAGACGTTTCAGCCAGTTGTAGCGCGAGTCAACGCTTCTTCTATGAATTTGGCAGTGATTGCGATTCTACTGCCCACAGCGATGAAATTTACCTCTCAAGCAATAGAGGAAAAAACCCTGCAAGATCTCTCCCTTGCGGTTGCTGTGGTACTAATTATCGTCTACGCCCTAACTTTGTTATTTTCTATGAAAACCCACACTTATCTTTACGATGTGGGTATGGCAGAAACAGCCGAAGAGGAAACACATCAAGAGAAACCAAATATTTGGTTGTGGACTGGGGTTTTACTAGTATGTACCCTCTTAGTTGCATTCGAATCAGAATTGCTAGTTGATTCTTTAGAAGTAGCTACATCACAGTTAGGTTTGACAGCACTTTTTACAGGGGTAATCGTCGTACCTATTATTGGCAACGCTGCTGAACACGCAACAGCTGTGACAGTAGCTATGAAAAATAAAATGGATCTTTCTGTTTCTGTGGCGGTGGGATCAAGTATGCAGATTGCCCTGTTTGTTGCTCCCTTTTTAGTTTTAGCAGGGTGGGTACTTGGTCAACCGATGGATTTAAATTTCAATCCCTTTGAATTAGTAGCTGTGGTTGTAGCGGTGTTGATTGCTAATAGCATCAGTTCCGACGGTAAGTCAAATTGGTTAGAAGGTGTACTACTCTTAGCAGCGTATGCTGTATTGGGGTTTGCTTTCTACTTCCTTCCGTTTGTTGATGGTATGGCTTGAGAATAGCTTAGCTGCAATCATGGATGATCCCCTGAGCCACCCTTAGTAGGATAGGTCAGGGGCTTCGCTTTTATTAGCAAAAAAATTGATACTTATGAAGTTTATGTCCTACATTCCGCCCTTTCAACTGGCACATCAAATATTTACAATGGAAAAGACAATTTTCCCCTATCTTCCTATTTTTCTCTACTTCCTCATGTTTTTCAATTAAAATTAGCAAAAAAATGCGGAAACAAAGTTCCTGAATATGAATAATATCCATAGAAGAATACTGAGTAACTCATGCCGACTGCTGTCCTAGGTACGCATTACCAAGAAGCGAAAACCACTTCTTCTGAATGAGTGATTTCTTTGGCATTGTAGATACGGTTGAAACTTAAGAAAAATAGTTTTATAAATTAATTGATATGGCAAATCAAGAACAACCATTAGCAAAGCCTGAGTCACAGCCTAAAGCACAACCTACATCTCATCACGCGATACAACCATTAGCACAATCTGTCAAGATGAAAGCTGTCTCTAGTTCAGGTCTACCTACTCTACGGTTTGGTAACACAGGAAGCACTGTAAGAACCTTACAGCGACTTTTAATATCTAATGGCTACTTTGTTCAAATTGATGGAGTTTTTGGGGCGCTGACAGAAGTTGCTGTTAAAGCTTTCCAGAGTTCACGCGGTTTAGGAGCGGACGGAGTCGTTGGTCCTAGAACTTGGGCTCTATTGTCAGGTTAGTCAAAAATTGAGTCAATATGCTATAGAATTATGGATTGTGAAACTTTTGAGCACTCATAATTCGTATTTTTTTATAATTAATTTTTCCGGGCTTCTGGAAGAAAAGTTTTAGATTTGATGAGTCTTCTATATTTGATGTATTTTGTACAGACCTTGACAAGTAAGCTGTTGCGCCTATAATTTGCATATTGCGATACGCGTAGCGTCAAGCCTATGACTAACGTCACGCTAGTCCCTAAGAGGGACGCTGCGCAAACGCTATCGGCTTATCGCCACATGAAGGCTCCTATGGCTACGCCACGCCTTCGGCGAACGGAGCATCGCAAGACTTTCTTTTGTTCAAAATAGTACAAATGACAAATGACTTTTGACAAAGGACAACCTTCACAAGTCCGCAGTCCATTTTGAATGCATTACGACTTAACAGATACTGGGAAATCATATTTTGCTGATTCTTTTCAAAGAATTTATTAGATTTTTTTATTTTCCAGTACTGTCTATTCCGGAACACCAGCAATTTTTCTTGTGAAAGGAAACATGGGTGTTAGTAAAATGAAATACAATGACAGATATTGCCCTGCTGATGACGAGCGTGTTAACAACAGGACAACTGTCTCCGACCATTGCACCGGAACTGCGATTAGTTCATCGAGACAATAACAAGGAGAAGTTAACACAAAGGCAGCTATCTCAGATAGTTTCAACTGCTCAAATTACACCACCTGAATTTGTGCAGCCTGAGATGGCTGCTCATGCTGCTACGTCAATCATAAGTGTAGAAAATAAAAGTATACTTAATCCAGCAGAAATCAATATTGGTTATCAAAGTTCTCCTAACATAGCTAGAGCAAAGAATTTTCCTGTTGCAGCAAAGGATACAACAGAAGATGTCATTACAGATACTCAATGCTTTCATCTATGTGCAGAGCCAGAAATACTTTTGCCCTTTGATGCTATTCCTCAATTAGTCGCAGAGTGGGAACACACTGTCCGAAATTTTCAAAAAAGTCCGCTTAAAGAAAGTCAGAAGATTATACTTGCTTCTACTTATTTTTTCGGGCTCCAAGTAGCTTCAGAATCTTCAGCTAAAACAGTTATTGGGCAAAGAAAGCAAAGAGCTATTGATAAACGTAATGATCAAATAGTTCCTCAAATAGATACTAGCCAATCTTTGCCAATTTTGCGTTTTAGTAGCTCGGGTGTTGCTGTCAAAGTTCTGCAACAGTTATTATCGTCTAATGGTTATACTATTCGATCTGATGGGGTTTTTGGTGCCTTGACAGAAGCTGCTGTTAAAGCTTTCCAAAACAAACGGAATTTAGCAGTGGATGGCATAGTTGGTCAAAGAACTTGGTATGAATTGACCAAATAGCCAGTAGTGATTTGTCATTTGTCCTTTGGAAAGAACAAATGACAAATCACTGAAACATTAACGATACTTATGCTGCTCTAATAATTGTTGTGCTCTTGGCTTGTAAATTAAATAGAACAAAGCCTCGATGTAGCGCAGCAAATCCTCCCGATTCTCTTTTGAGATAAAGTTCCAAAAGCCATAAATGCGTGCTAAAGATAGCAGCTTGGAAGTGTGAATTTTCCATGTATAAGTGCTATAAACTCGGTCAATGGCTTGTTTGGAAATTTGATTCCAATAATTGGGATTTTGTCCGCAGTTCTGGACAAACTCAAGAAGTTTTTCGGCTGTTTCTTCTACATTTGTTGGGTTGATGTAAAAACCGTTTACCTTATCTTGGATGATTTCTAATGGGCCACCAAATTGCGTAGCAAAAGTTGGTAATCCCGAAATCATCGATTCTAAAATTGTCAAACCAAATGCTTCAAACAAAGCTGGTTGTACAAAGATTCCTTGGTGATCAGCAATGACCCGATAGATTTCGCCAGAGTCAGATTTTGTCAAACGCACACCCAACCAGCGAATTTTACCATAGAGATTGTACTGCTCTATGATTTGGTAAAGTTTGACAATCTCATCGCGTTCTTCGTTGTCGCCTGATTCTTCTACACGCAACTTACCCGCTACCAAAATCAGGTTACATTGTTCCTGCAACTGTTGACTGCGACCAAAGCATTCGGCTAAACCAGTGAGGTTCTTAATGCGGTCAAGACGCGCCATTGAGAAAAGTGGGCGCTTGGTTGGATCATCAAGTCTACCAAAAATTTGAGAGTCGTCTTCCAGAGTGAAGAGTATTTCTTCTAATCTGGCGCGATCGCTCTCAACTCTGTCTTGGGTACGAGTATATGGGAAATAAGCATTCTCGTTGACTCCAGGCGGTACTACGTTAAATTTGGGACTAAACAGTTCAACCCCATTGACAACGTGGTATAGTTCTGGCATTGTAAAGCACTTGAGTGACTCGTACTGTCCTACACTATCCGGCGTGCCCACAATTTCTTGGTAAGTGCTGCTGATGATAAAGTTGGCTGCATTCATCGCCAACAAGTCAGCGCTGAATTGTAACGAAAAGTGATATTTCTCCTCCAAATCTTGCCAATAGAGGTTACTGAACAAATATTTGGACTTTTCTAAGGCATGGGCAACGTTACACTGTGTGACACGCAGTCTGCGTGCCAGCAAAAACGCTACCAAATTCCCATCAGTGTAGTTACCAACAATTAAATCTGGTTTACCCTGAAACTCTGCCAGCAGTTCTTTTTCGGAATCTATGGCAAAGGTTTCCAGATAGGGCCAAAATTCAAACCGCGAAATCCAGTTTTGTGTCATGTTGGGATTGAATTCCCGCAAAGGCACTCGCAAAATCCAGGCGTTCTCAGTATCGTGGACTTTTTCTAGGCGCTGGTTACAAAGGGTGCCATCACTGTTGGGGATAAGGCGGGTGAGAATAATCACCTTCGGCTGAACATTCAATCCTTCTAAACCAGCCAGCATCACATCTTCTTGCAGCTGCTTCTCCAAGTTCTTTGCTTGGTCGAGGACGTAAACGACTTGACCCCCAGTGTCAGGACGTCCCAAAACTCCCTCTTGCCCAAACCAACCGTGGGCAGAAACCAAGACGATTCTAAAAATCATCGGGATGCGAGAGATGAAAGCTTCCAAGGTCTGGGGGTCGGGAGAGTCAATCAATTCATCTAGAATACTCAAGCTTTCTTGGACTCGCTGGGCAGTATGCCCCCAACCCGGTTCAAAGCCCATCACTTGCATCTCAAATCGGAATTCTTCGTAGGGTTCCTCACTGGGACGAGAACTGACGAAAGAGATAGCTTGTTTGACTTGATCAGACAGTTGCTGCTGTGACTGAATTCGCCGGTTGATCAGCAATTGAACGCCGTTGTATTGGTGTAGGCGCAAGAAGTTAAACAAGCCTTCTAGCCATTGCTTGGGGTCAGCAAACAGCTTACTGGATAGGTAGCGGTTGAGAAACTGCACCCCCTTACCAATATTTTTTGGATCGCGAATCACCGGGGTGTAATCGTAAAATGGACCAAAATCCAATTCCAAGAGGTCGCCTTCGTTGGGATTATACCGATTGACCAGGCGATCGCGCAAATCCAACAGTTCCTGAACCGTCATCGGCTGTACACTCAAGTCGCCTGTCAGTCGGTAAACCTCTTGACTAGCAATCTTTGGTCGTATGATGAAGCAGAGGCTTGATTCCTCTTGAATGATTTCTTGAGTGTAGTAAACAAGTTTTGCTAAATGAGAAGCAGTGTAAAATTGCTCAGGTTTTTCGTACTTGGAGCAATATTCACTATATAAATTGAGTATGTCGTTCCGCAGCAAGTACTTTTTTTCTTGCTGACGTAACTCGCTGATCAGGGAACGCAAATCACTTTTTTCTTCACTATCTAGTACAGCTTGAAGTAATTCAGACATGGCAACTTGTGAGATAATTGTAGGTTTTGGATTCAGGATTTGACTGAGCAATAGCTAATAATCAACTGCCCATGGGTAATCGTATAAACAAATACTATACCTTGGCAATTAGCAATTATTACTACTCTGAGTATCTTTAAAGCTCTCTACCTTTTTACGCTTATCTTATATACGAGTATTTTACACTCTAACTAAAGGCGTACTCTTTTGTTGTTTTTGTTAAAGACAAAACGGCAAACATCAAGTTATTCTCAAATTTATGTGATTATAAATACTAAGCATTTTACTCGAAAAACCCACTCTCATTTAAAGAATAGACTCTTATTTACTGCTATATAACTTTCGGTTAGCTTGCCAGGGGAAATATATTGGGAAGTAGCAATCAAACGTCCTTTTGTCCTATCCTGTTTGAACCTGATAATGACTCAAAGAACTGAAACAAATTATTTTATAGTTAGCGAAGAAGATAAATTTAATTTAATTATTTAGAGTTACTTCTTATACTATAAAAATTTATATCCTGGTATTTATAATTTCAGCATATTCTTTAAAAGCAAGGTCAATTTTTCTGGCCGAGCATCCATAACACTCAATAGTACAAGACTACAGTGTAGGCAACACTATGATTTTCTCTTGACTTGCCTTATGTGGGTTGACTTTCATTTTTCTGCTTGGCATCTTCTAGATAGAATAAGTTCTCAGTAGAAAGCCAAGAACCTTTCGTTCGAGAATGAAGAGAAAAAATTTATCTGACCTTAAAAATTTTATTAACGAAAAACCCAAAACTTGAGTTGGGGATTTCGCTTTTATTACTGAGTCAGCTTCTTGTCAACAGCTAACAATCACCTCAGGGCGAACGATGGGAGTCGAACCCACCAGTGGAGGTACCACAAACCTCTGCCTTAACCGCTTGGCTACGCTCGCCATTACTATCCATACTATAACACTAGCTGCTGAATCGATCAAGTGCTTTTGCCAAAGGAACGGACTCAGTTAATCTGGAGTCAAAATATCTATGGCAAATAGCAGTTGAAACAAATGAGAGCTATCACTATTATTACATGCCTGGGAGTGGTCGGAGTAGCAGTCTTGGGTATAGCAATGGCGAATACAAATCCCAGTCAGGGCAAATATGAAGAGTATGCAGTAGAAACCCTAAGCGAGTACTTGAAAAGCAATGTCTGTAAGAAAAGCCCAAATATATTAGAAAATTTAATACGAATGAACTGCGATAAACTGCTAGAAGCAGCAAACCCGCGTATGAGGGAAATTATCTCCATTAGTACTGAAAAACAAGATTTTCTCATTTTTAGTGTTTACCGCACAGATTTTAAACTTAATAATTGGGTACCTTCTTATAAATTTGAAACGGTGGGGGCTTTTGAAAATTTCTACACATACAACGCTCAAAAGCAGTAACTTAGCCAAAAATAATAATAACTTTGGATAGAGCTACTTAGATAGCAAGTCTTCCCCAGGATCAACGTTTCAGCAAGCTGCCGCCATTAACATTTTGTAAAGAGAGTAGGAATTTTTCCGATTTTCTTGAGTCTGATTCACGATACTCAGAAGAAATTGGCATAAATACCTAAAACAAAGGAGAACTATTGTGTTTTTTCATAAAAAAGAAACAATTCGACCTGTTAACATTGCCGATCCAAATCCACGTTTTGCTCAGCTGCTTCTAGAGCAGTTTGGTGGCGCGACAGGTGAATTAACAGCGGCTTTGCAATACTGGACGCAATCCTTACACTGCGAACATGCTGGAATTAAGGATATGTTGCAAGATATTGCTATCGAAGAGTTTAGCCACTTAGAAATGATTGGTAAGCTCATCGACTCTCATACTAAAAATGTTGACCAAACTGAAGCTTACAAAAGTACCTTGTTTGCTGTGCGGGGTGTAGGACCTCACTTGCTAGATAGTCAAGGTCAAGCTTGGTCAGCAGCTTATATTAATGAAGGTGGTGATGTAGTGCGTGATTTGCGGGCAGACATTGCTGCTGAAGCTGGTGCACGTCAAACTTACGAAGCATTGATTAAGCTAGCTCCTGATGATGGAACCAAAGAGGCACTTGTTCATCTTCTGACTCGGGAAATTTCTCATACTCAAATGTTCATGAAGGCGTTGGACTCTTTGGGTAAGTTAACAGACCCATTCTTTGGTAATATCCAACCTGATAGCACTGTAGACATTTATTACAACTTGTCTACCAATGGTAAGGATGAGCGCGGTCCTTGGAACGAGGAACCTACTTTCCGTTACATTGCTGACCCCGTTGCAGAACAAAAGTAAGCTGAGAAATCAGCAGCTATCTAACAATATTCTCAATTAATCCCTACAGCAGCCAGGAACTAACAGCCCCTGGCAATACTCATTTTCTATCTATTGCCATATAGTGATCCAATTGAACTTAAGTTATATTTAATCAATCGAAACATTTGACGTAACGTCTTTGCTAATGGCATCTGCATATCTGCTGGTATCCCACGGAAGTCACGATCCGCGTCCGGAAATTGCTATCCAACATCTGGTAGAACTGTTATGTCATAAGATACAAAGCGATTTACTGACTATGACAACTGGAGGTATAACTTCTAAGTTGAAAAGTGAAACCTTGGTCGGTACAGCGTACTTGGAACTAAATCCCGAACCCTTGTATAAGCAAATCATAAAATTTGGTAAGAATGCTTTAGATTCTGGATGTTATAGTCTCAAAATCCAACCACTATTTCTGTTGCCAGGAGTTCATGTGATGGAAGATATTCCAGCAGAAGTTGCACTGGCACAGCAGGCTCTGAGTCAAAATATTAAGATATTTTTACAACCATACTTAGGCTCTCACCCTGGTTTAGAGTGCTTACTAACGCAGCAGTTGATTGCTACAAAAGCAGAAGCAAAAATTCTTTTGGCTCATGGTAGTCGTCGCTGTGAAGGTAATGTTCCAGTGGAAGCAATGGCGGCGAAGATTGGAGCAGTAGCTGCATACTTGGGTGTGTCTCCTAGCTTGGAAGCACGGGTACAAGAGTTGGTGGCAACTGGCTATAAGAATTTAGTTATAATACCATACTTTCTATTTCCAGGTGGAATGACAGACGCTGTTGCTCAAAAGCAACAAGAGTTAAAATTACAGTTTCCTGAGGTGAACTTTCAACTGACTGAGCCTTTGGGAGCAAGTGCAGAATTAGTGGAATTGATTTGGGATTTGTTAAAATAATGAACCGCGAAGACACGTTCGGCGCAAGCCCTCTCCAAGAGAAGGACGCGTTCGGCGCAAGCCCTCTCCAAGAGAAGCAACAGGAAAAGAAGTGTTTGGGTAAGGTGTACCTAGTAGGCGCGGGGCCGGGAGATCCGGGGTTGATAACTCTCAAAGGTAAGAGTTTGTTAGAGTGTGCGGATGTGGTCATTTATGATGCCTTGATCAGTCCAGCAATTTTGGCGATGATTAATCCTCATGCTGAGAAGATTGATGCTGGCAAGCGGCGGGGGCGTCACTCAATTATACAAAAACAAACAACGCACTTGCTCATTGCTAAGGCACAGGATAATGCCATTGTTGTCAGACTTAAAGGAGGCGACCCGTTTATATTTGGTCGCGGTGGCGAGGAGATGGAAGAATTGGTAGAAGCTGGAATTCCTGTGGAAGTTGTGCCTGGTGTGACATCGGGAATTGCTGCTCCAGCTTATGCAAGTATACCTTTGACCCATCGCTTATATAGTTCATCTGTCACTTTTGTGACAGGACATGAGGCAGCAGGTAAGTATCGCCCCGCTGTAAATTGGCATGCGATCGCCCACGGTTCAGAAACAATCGTAATATACATGGGTATCCACAATTTGTCTCACATTGTCGAACAGTTAACCGAAGCCGGGTTGAATTCAGAAACGCCTATAGCTCTGGTACGGTGGGGTACGCGACCGGATCAGGAAGAATTGGTTGGTCAGCTGGGAACAATTGTAGAGCAAGTTGAGGCATCTGGGTTTGAAGCGCCAGCAATTGTTGTCATTGGTTCAGTAGTCAAGATGCACGCTAGATTTCGTAATTTATCATAAGTCAACCCCCTTGGGGTCATTCAAAGTATAGTTTACGAGCATACTTTGAGAAGTGAACCGAGGATCAACAGTCTCAAGTGATTTGTTGAAATGCAACTTGATAGAAATGACAACTTTTTTGGGTATTATGGGTAATCTCTGTTGGTAAACTATCAATTTGATTTGTTAGTATTAGGGATTGTGAGTGTCGCCATGCTTGCAAGGCTGAGTGTGCAATTTCTTCGACTTTTTCTGCTGCTTCTAATTTCTCGGTTATGGATTTACAAAGCTGAGTAAAAGCTTGTAGCTGGAGCATTTCGCCCAAACCACCCAACTCTATTGCCATCAGATTAGCTTCGTGTCGCAAAACAGACTGTTCACGATTTAAAATTAATGATTCTAGGCGTTGTAGACAGTCTTCTACTTCAGTTTGAAACAGTAAGCGAATAATGTCTTGTAACGCACTCTCTGGTGAGAGAACTGTTATGGTATCCTCAGAAATCAAACAGCCCAAACGATCTTGTAACTCTTCAAAAACTGGATAACAAAAAGTTGCTAACCATTGTTCATCGATAGTATAACCTTCTGAATGTAGTTTTACTATTTGGCGTAACCAATCTACTCCAGCTAAAAGTAGGCTTTGCAAATCAGCATCAAGTTCTAAAGGGTCTTTCTGAGTTGTCAAAACTTTAAAGTAATCTTCTAATCGGTGAGCTAAAGCACTTAAAGTCCGAAATCCCATCATGCCTGCGCTACCTTTGATGGAATGAGCAGCTCTTACTCCAGCATTTATTTTTGATAGAGCAATCTCACGATTAAATTTGACTTCTAATAATACAGTTTCTAGAGTATTGAGAGAGTCAGTTACTTCCTCTAAAAACTGTAACTGGGTTTCTAGTTCCTTGTCTCGTAACATAGTTTTTATTCGTTAATAGTCATTAGTGAGACCAGTGCTGTGCAAGGATTGTCTCCGCAGGCATCTGGCGTTATCGCAGCGAAACCGGAGGTCTTCCCTGAAGGGTTATTCGTCATTAGTCATCTCCAATTACCAAAGAAAAAATGACTAATTCTTGTCGCTATTTAGCAACTTTCCTGGGTGCTGTTAGCAATCTAATCAAATGAGATAATTTATAATAGCAAATCTTAGATTCTGTCAATCGTTGAAGAATATAAAATCGCTTTCACATCCTTAGAACTGTAAAAAGCAGATACTTTACTTGTGATGACCCTGATATATTTTGAAGCTAATATAAAAAGGAAAACTGCTCATTATGAGCATTCCTACAAAAGTGATTGTCAAGTTTTGTTTTTATTATAAGAACTGATTGATAAAGTAAACATTAAGATATTATAGCTTGGAGCCAGTCCGCTCTTTGGGAGTTATCATTAGCGGAGCGGAACGAAGTTCGCCACTGCGTTGGGGAGGCAGTGCGTTGGAGAGCCAGCGCTGCAGGAGCGGAGCAAGTGCGTTGCGGAGGACAGTGCCGGGGTGAGGCAGCACGATCGCGGTCTTGGGGGTTTCCACGCCAGGTGCTACAACGGGGGTTCTCTCGACCTAGGCGTCTGGCGTTCAGGTTTCCCGGCTTGTAGACGCCCGGAGGGCGGCTTCCCGATAGCCGTAAGGCGTGGCGTCAGCCATAGGGTAGCATCTGCTGTCGGCTGTGCCGACTTGTAGCATGTGGCGTCCCGTTATAGACGCCTTTGTTAGGAACTGATGTTTTCCCTAGTAAGACTAAATCCTCTGAATGTACAACCAACTAACTAACTAAGCTAGTTAACTCATCCCCCGGCTATGAAATTTTCACTCCGTTTAATTTCATAAAAAGCCGGGGGGAAATCGAACTCATTAGTCCTTAGTCGCGAGTCTTAGTAGTTTTAGTTCCTAAGAGGAACCGCTGCGCTACATGATTTTTCGTATTTAATCATACTAATGACTAATGACCAATAACTAATGACTAAGGCGACAAGGCGACAATTCCTCCCCGCTCTAGAACGAACGGGGCAACCGAAGTCGCCTTCTGGTGAGTTGAGCGCTAACCTGACATGACCAGCCCCTCCGGGGCGGGAACAGGGAATAGGGAACAGGCAACAGCAAAAAATTAGCCCCGGATATTGGATTCAAGCCCCTTAATTTATTAATGGAAGAATTCAAAAAAATTGTTGACAGATGCGTAGCACGATTCAACAAGACGTCCTTGTTTAAATCCCCTAATTTTAATTATGGGGATTCCCCTGTTGCCTGTTGCCCGTTCCCTGTTCCCTTTTTAAATAACTTATAAATTACTCAATGTGTTGAAAGATAACTTTCAGCAAATCTACTTGTGTAAAAGGCTTGATGAGATAGCCTGTAGCTCTAACCATCTTTGCTTTTGCTCTGTCTATCAATCCTGCTCTGCCCGTAACCATAATCACTGGGGTGTTCTGAAAGTATGAATGTTTTCGTAACAAGGTACACAATTCATAACCATCTAAGTTTGGCATTTCGATATCTAATAAAATGAGGTCGGGTCTAATACGGATAATTTGCATTAAAGCTTTTAAAGAGTCATCTATTCCAATTACAGAAAATATTTGATTATCTAGGAATTTTGTGATTGAATTGATAATAAGAGGACTATCATCAACGCAGATTATTGTATAAGTCTTTTTGTTAAATTGTTTTTGGAAGTTCTGTTGGTGTTGACCATCGTTATTATTAATATTTACTGTTTGAATGTTGGTTAAATTTGTAAACTTTTGTTCAATTTTTGCTTTTGACTGCCTGATTTTTGATGAAAAAGATTGGAATCGACGTTGTATCCTGTGTGATGTAGTATTTTCCTGTTCTTGTGTTCTATTCTGACAATTTTCGACTATTAAACGTAAATCAAGATGACAGAACTTTGGCATATCATCTAGAACACTTTCCGAAGCAAATTCATAACTCCCCTCTTTTATCTTCAGAAATTGTTCAATAATTTCTATCGCCAATTGCTCTATTAACATTCCAGCTTGAGCAGGAGTCATATACTTTTGATTCACGAGCCAGCAAATAGCTAAATAATCTGGATTTTGTATTGCTTGATTGTCAAGTCCAGTTTCAAATAGCGTCTGTAACTGTTTATCAATTCCACTATTGAGAGTAGGAATTTCCTCACTTAAACGGTGTAAATGCCTGTAAATGACATCAAACATTTTATCTGTATAACAGGCATAAATCAGTTTACCTTCATCTAAATAGATTGACCAAGAAGCGGATGGGCTAAACACTTGCCAACAACCACTCAGAGGTTTACTAGTCATTTTTCCTAGTAAAGATAATGGCTGTAATGCCTGAAAAAATCTGTATCTACCAATAGGAAGGGTCGTCATATTCATAAAGAAAGATTTTTTATTGAAAGAACAACAACGATATGAAGATAGGTACTCGTGGCTAGAGACTAGAAGAATGATGCTATTAGTGACTAGCAACTTAGATCTGTATTGACTCTATATTATTGCCACAAACTTGTACTTTGTCTTGTTGAGAAGTTGGTGAAGCATGACTTACACCTGTTTAGACAAAGCAATAACAGATGTGAGATTACAGTACTCAATTCCTGAAAACAAAGATCCCTCACCAAAAGCAGAGCAATGCTTGGAGAAGTCTAGTTCCTGGTTCGGTAGCTGTGCGGATTTAAGGTTTTACTTAGTTTTACTGCTCCTTAATGGAAAATCGGGAGAAATTACAGATAGCTTGTACACAGAATTTAAGCTACTTATCTACATTCATTGTACTGAGGAGTACACTTAGTACATTCATCATTAATAGGGTTCGGAAATCAAATTTATGCCAAAACAGGGAAATGAATTATCTCTTAAGCCAATTCCGAACCCGTTTTATGGTGACGTGTACTTAGCAGGAGAGTTTACAGCATCATTGGGTATCACAAGAAATTTAGAAAGTGGATAACTATTTATCAAATACATCTTTATAGAGTATTTTTCCATACCAAAACTATTGGATTTTACTAAAATTTCCGCAAACAAGGAGAGGTATATTCCCGCCTCTACCTATTATTCCCATATGGCTGTCCGCCAAGTTTTACCTAGCTTAAGTAGATGCCTATTTGAATTATAAGAATAGCAAACTCATATGAGTTGTGACTGTGGTCATAAGTCATACACCTACGTTGCGTCATGAGGCGCAAAGGCAACTGTTTCATTAAAAGGTATTTTCATCATACGTACTGGTAACAGTATGTGACATTGTTTCGTAACGAATCGTCACCCTGGAGAGTTTTGAGTGCCACCTTCAATAATTTCCAGTGAAACTCAAAAAATTGAGTAAATAACCTCAAATAAATAGAAAACTTTAGTTAATGGGTAGATGGTAAGTAATATGCTCACTATTATTTAGATTACTATAATTTTAACAAAAAAGTTAAAACACGTATTAAAACTACTATGAGCCAGTCAAGAAAACGTTAATAATCACTTTGTTTACAGTGTGCTTTTTTAGAGAATATTACATTATTGTTTTTTCAGTGCTAGTACTTAACTCATTTAAGTACAAATATAGAATTCATGAAATATTTATGTATAGAAGTGTATAAAATCAAATAAAAATAAGTAATAAAGAAATAATAGTTTTTTAAACTACATACCAACAAACTAAAATTGGGAGACTATAAATACTAATACTATACTTATATCTACATATGAGGCTACTTACACTCAGATGCAAGCGCCTTTACATTGAGCAAAGAGTACATAACTTGAGTGAAAAAGCAAGCAAGAATGACAATGTATTTATAAACAGTCAGTACGAATTAAACCACAATAAAAAAATATACTGCCACAACATCTAGTTTTTCCAAGAGTTTTGGCAAATTTTATGTAACTTTGATAAAGGTTATATAATTTAGGAACATCTAAGATGAAAAAATCGTCTCTAGTGAGAATAGAAAAAAACTAAGAACACTATTGAGTGTTCTGTTTGTTAGTGATTTGTTGAATTAAAAGGTCTAAGTAAGGCTAGGTAAAAATTATATTGTTTGACTATTTGTTGCGAATTTTGACTTTCGAGAAAATCGAATATTCTTAGCTTGACTTTAGCCATGTAGGGCGGTGTAGCTCAAGGTATTGGTCAACCATTCCTTAGATAGTTTGCAAATACTCGCGAAGACTTTAACTATTGTAAATATGAAGCATCTTCTTATTCTTGGCGGAACAGGTGACGCGACAGAATTGGCAGCTAAAGCCTGCGCTATTCCAGAGGTAGAAGTTATCACATCTTTAGCTGGTCGCACCAGTCAACCACAAGCGCCAGCCGGAATACTACGTATTGGGGGTTTTGGTGGTGAAGCGGGGCTGGTAGAATACTTAGTTGAAGCGAAAATAGATGTAGTGATCGATGCGACTCACCCCTTCGCTAAACAGATATCTTTTCATGCAGCTGCTGCCGCTGCTACTTGTAAAATACCCCATCTGATGCTCATCCGTCCTGCTTGGGAGCGTCTTCCTAATGATCAGTGGGTTGAAGTTGATAGCGTGGAAGCAGCTGCTGCTGTATTACCTGAATTTGCCAAACGGGTATTCCTGACTATCGGTAGGCAGCAACTTGCACCCTTTGCCAGTTTGGAGGATATTTGGTTTTTGATGCGACTGATTGAGCCTCCTGCAACTGAAGCATTGGTGCCATCAGGGGTGATATTGTGCGATCGCGGTCCGTTTGCCCTAGACAATGAGCAAAAACTCTTAATTGACCATCAAATCGATACAGTCGTCAGTAAGAATAGCGGCGGTGATGCTACCTATGCGAAAATTATTGCAGCGCGATCGCTTGGGGTGAGGGTAGTGATGGTGAAACGTCCAGCAACTCCACCAGGAGAAGAAGTCAGCGATGTGGAGAGTGCTGTGGCGTGGTTAGTGAATCAGCTACTATAAATTTGAGAGATTGTTTCCTATGGTGGAAATTATTCCTGCTTTAGGTCTTGATCTTATAATGCCAGTTTTGAAGAGTTGGCATAGGGTAGGGCTATGGTGGGTAGAGTAGATCAAAGGTTAGAGTAAGGTAGGGTAAGCTGATAGCTAAATGGAAGAGCTGGGTCTGCGAAAGAGAATAGACGATGGCGAGAGTAAGAAACGACTTATTAACACGTGTAGTGATGTTGCTCTGTTTTGGTACAGCACTGCTATCTCTGGCTGTCCGCTGGCACATGACGAGTTCTACGACTGCTGATACAAAGTTAAAAACAGGTGGAAACGTTATTTTATCTGAGAAAGCCTCTGCAGCAGAAAAACCGTGGCAACTGATACAGGGAAGACAAAATGCAATTGCGTCCAATATCTCAAATTTGCTATCGGCTAAAAGTTCGGATCAAGAAAAATCATCTCTTGGGTTGGGATCTGGAAAGACTTTATTGGTAGTTGCTTTGAGCGATCGCCGCGTTTACGTTTATCGTGGGGATATTGTTGTTGCAAGCTACCCACTTGGTGTGGGGAAGAAAGGCTGGGAAACCCCCACTGGTACCTTCCAGATTATACACAAGCAACTAAATCCTATGTGGCGTCACCCAATTACTGGCAGAGTCTTTCCGTCAGGTGAAGATAGTCCTTTAGGAGACAGGTGGATTGGTTTTTGGTCAGATGGACGCAATCAAATTGGCTTTCACGGCACACCAGATGAGGAAGTTGTGGGCAGTGCAATATCCCACGGGTGCTTGCGGATGCGTAATCCCGATGTGCGCCTACTTTACAAGCAGGTGAGTTTAGGCACACCAGTGGAAGTCCGTCAATAATAATGAGTTATGAGTTATTCGTCATTTGTCATTTATTTTTAATGAATGACAAATAACGAATGACCACTCTCATTTTTGCTCAAAATGAGGTGCGTATGCTTGGAGTAAGGTACTAACTTGGCGCAGAACTTCGTTGCCAGTATTTTTTGTTCCAACTGGCGTCCTGTCATCATTCGGTCGGTCTAAGTTTCTAACGATCGCCTCGGCGACGCGCTGGGCAATCAATTTCTGGAGTTCTTTTTTAGCACGTTGGCGCTGGTAGTTGGCACCTTCTTCTGTGGTGGCATACAAAGGTGGTAGGCGGTTGAGGGCGTAGGCGGCAATATCCCCAACATCGAGAGAACTTTCGCTAGTTGCCTCAATTTCTGCTACACGGGATATAGCTTCTGTGAGTACCAACTCTTCCATAACGTTGATAAATTGTTTGCGTGGTACCGCCACCACTTCCCCAGTCAATAGCGCGCCCATCAGCTGATCCAACGCCATGTACTCTTGTCTTGAGAGTTCACTATCGCTATCACAGATTCGCCCGACTTCTGCTTCCATTGCTGGTGTAAGATAACCATCCAGGAGAGCTTGTTCCACAATTTTTTCAATACTCATAACGCTCATCATTTTTTAGCCATCCAAGCAACGGGGGGCACGGTACCAATCAATCCTATTTATTTTGCCCACATATGAGCAAATAATACGCAAATAGTTACTATTTTACTGCTTGATCTCTCCAAGGTACAGGGTCAATAGATTTTCCATTCACATAAAGTCCCCAATGTAAATGCGGACCTGTGGCAGCACCTGTTGAACCCACTGCGCCAATTACTTGACCAGGTTTGACAATATCACCTTCTTTAACATTAATACGACTCAGATGCATAAAAATACTTGCCACTCCCTGCCCGTGGTCAATCCCAACAACATTACCATGAACTCGGAACCCTTGAGATACCTTACCTACTAAGACAACGCGTCCAGCGGCTGGAGCGACAACAGGCGAACCAGCAGCGCCAGCATAATCAATGCCGCGATGATAATAATCATTTGCAAATTTACCATTATAGTAGCGACGTACACCATAAATTGTTGTGATCGGTCCTTTATTGGGTGCCAAAAAAGCACCATCCCAAAGCTTTTCTGGTGTTCGTACTCCCCTGAATTCTTTTGCACGATTGAGTTCATACTCGGTCGCTTCTACCCCGGCTTTTCCTGGGGGTAGATTAATGCGCTGTACGGGGAATTTGCGATCGCGCACTTGTATGGATAAATTCTGCACTTGACCTTCAAAAGAAACCCGAACATTTCTGGTTCCAGCTTTTTCCAAAGGCGTCGTGGGGATAAAAGCCCGATACTGTTGTGGTGCTATTTCATATGCTGGATAAGTCTCATCACCATTAGTGACTGTCACGTTGCCACCGTTTGCTGGATTATCTAAATTTACGACAACTGATATAGTATCACCAAGTTTAGGAGTCGCTGGACTGACTTGTACTTGTAACGCTTTTGCGGGGGAAGCTAAAGCAATGGGCAAAGCAGCGAATATTCCTAGGACAACACTGATTGCACCGAAGTTAGCAATTCTTGCTGGAACGCCTAAACTTAGGACTTTGTTATTAAAGTTACTGGTGTGATATTCAACAGTCATAAAGATGGTACAAAAATTTTCAATCCTTCTGTTGAACAACAGACTACCGTATTGTTTCAGGTGTTTCCCAATCTTGACCAAAACGTAAATACACTTTCCTCCCCACTTCTTTTAAAAGTGGAGAGGAAAGCCGATGTTGTTTAAACAACTCATTATTATGCAGGATTCGCTTGTACTCTCCTTTGAAGGAGGCTGATAATTGAAGCTTTTTCTAGAAGTCCGACGAGTACGCCATTGTCACAAATTACGGCAAGTGCAGATAACTTCTGTTGTTCTAAAACCTGCATCACTTCCAACAAGGGTTTGTCAGATTGGACAGTGACGACCTGTTGGACTGGTCGCATAACTTCTGTGACTGGAGTTTCTGACCAAAGTGCTGTGGAGACAGTTCGCAAATCTTGAACGGATATTGCTCCTACCAATTGTCCACTTTCATCAGTGACCAAGAAGCGATGCCAGTTTTGACCATTCAAAATACGCTCGTCAGCAAACTCTCTGAGGGTTAGACTCGCAGACACAGTTGGACTATCTAGTGTGACTGCATCGGCTGCTGTTAAACCAGTCAATTGTTCTTGTACTTTAGCAAACTGAGCTGTATTCCCAGCATTTTGCAGTAAGAAGAAACCAATTAACAAATTCCAGATGTTAGCAAAGCTACCAAACAATAGTACTGGAAGTAAACCAGAGGCTACAGCTACCCAACCAAAGATTTGCCCAACTCGACTGGCAAAAACGATGCCTTTATATGGATTACCTGTTACTTTCCAAACAAGAGCTTTCAGTATATTTCCACCATCTAGAGGCAAGCCTGGAATAAGGTTAAATAGAGCTAATGCCAAGTTAATAGAAGCCAGTAGTCCAATGATTGCTGCCAATGGTCCTGTTGGAGTCGCCACAAAACCGATAGCTGTCAGTATCCCGAATAGCACTAGGCTAACTAAAGGACCTGCAACTGCAACCCAAAAAGCTTCCGCTGGAGTTTTCGATTCTCTTTCTAAGCTTGCCAACCCACCAAATATGAATAGTGTAATTGATTTTACATCTATTCCTTGACGAATAGCGACAAAGCTATGTCCTAATTCATGGGCGACAACCGAAGAAAATAACAATACTGCTGTCAGCAATCCCAGTGGTAAAGCTAATCCACCACCTAATTGAGGAAATTGTGCTGCTAGTCCACCGCTGTAGCTTAAAGTCACTAGGAACAGGATTAAAAACCAAGACGGATGGATATAGAAGGGAATCCCGAAGAGATTGCCAACGCGAATAGTCCCATTCATACCTTTCACCTTTGATTTCAACTTGCAGAGGTTTTATTTTACCTCTGTTGATGTGATGTTTATATCGTAACGAAATGTTAAGCATTTTTAATCTTTATAACTGTCGTGATCTCCGTCTGTTAAGATGCGGTGATCCTACTTAATCGTTGGTGAAAGATAAGTAAATATTAAATTTTGTTGGAAACCATCTGGTGATTTCACCTTGGTGTCATACAGTGAGCTTGCGAAGAGGGTATGTGTTATAGTTCCGTTTTACGCTTGGGTCTAATACAAATGATGGGTTTTTAATTCTTTCCCCCTGCTCCCCGCTCCCTGCTCACGCCAGGTGCTACAACGGGGGGGACCCCAACGCCAGACGCCTCAAGTCGGGAAACCCGCCCACGGCGCTGGCTCCGCAACGCACTGGCTCCCCTGCTTGCCTATTTGTATCAACCTTAAAGTGAAACGGTATTAGCCCTCCTCGCTTGCTCTAGGACTGCTCGCTTCTAATTTTTAATTGGTGGTGCCAAAGGTTGGCGTGGTGTACCACCTCCACCAATGCTGTTCGGTTCGTTATTGTCCACTACCTTCACCGCAGCGATAATTTTGGCGAAGTCCGCTTGGAAATCTGTATCTTCATCAATCTGATGTCCGGTGACTGCTTGGTACTGTTGCTCGGCACTTCGCTCAACGCAAAGGTAATTGTAGTCCCAACCCGCATCATCAACGACGTAAGCGCCGTAGTCTTGCATGGCTTGGAAGATTTTCTTACCTGCTTTAGAGGTCAGTCCTAGGTTATCGGCTGTGATATCAGGTGGAATTGCTAGCAACGAACCCAGGACCAGCGCGGGATTAGACCCCTGATATTGGTTTGCTGCATTACTATCAGCCAGACGAGCCGGCCAGCGGTAACCAGGAGTTGACGATGAAGGATTATAATGCAGCCACTTACCCCAGATATCAATCTTGAGTGCGTGACGGATAGGCTTGTTGTTCAACAACTCACTTTTGCGAATGCTACCACCAATGCTCGACATCCCTGAGCCACCATGCCCACCATAAATGCCATCGCCGTAAATGTCTTGCTCTCCAAACCAAACGCCGTAAAGTGGAGCACCCTCCTGACAACGGGTGGTCACGTTAAAAGACACTAATGTCCTGCCATCCGGCTTTAGGAACGCTGAGGAGTTATTTGGAGTAAAGTATTCCTTTGCATCCTCAATGATCAGATTGTAAGGAACTTTCAACGGCTCACCCGCTTCGGGATGCCACTGTGCTTGCTGTTGCACCTGAGTGCCAGTGCAGCGACCTGGACCCCACGAATCAGGCATATAAGTTGGCACAACTGGATCACTTTCTTGGGTGATGATGAACCAATCTGTATCAACTCCAACGTCCGTTGAGCTGATGTCAGCATCAACATATTGCGCGTTCGCTCCAATTGGCATATTCCAGATGCTGTCGCAGGCAAACGGCTGTGTGTACTTATCGCGTAGTTGACCACGACCGCATTTGCTCCTATCTGAGGTGGTGGTTTGGGCTGTGAGAATAGGGGTAATCGTTTTTGTCAGATGTGGAAACTTTCTTGAGCTATTTGCTAACTCCAACTTGGTCTTTTGACTTAGACTCAAGCTTGATTGATTTTGATTGCTAAGACTGATCACAGAAGTGGTATTAAGAATATGGTTAATACCACTCAGGGTTACAGGATCGAAAATGATCATTTGCCTATTTTGTTTTGTTAAATATTGGTGAATCTCATATATGGTCATTTTTTCTGCTCTAAACAAATACAGGAAAAACCCTGAAACTTTGTTGAAGTTTCCTTGGAAGAGATTTCACGCCCAGAGTGAAGCGAAGTTGACGCAAATGAGATTTCCTCGAACTTTTATTAAAGCTATGTCATCAACGCAAACTTGTTAACAATATGTGAAAATATTTGAATAGCTCAATCTCTATAAAAAGAAAAATTGTTCTAAAATTTCAGCCTTCAGGTAAAAGTTCTCACTGAAATTTCGCGGCTTTTGTCGTCAGAAAACACAATACTAGGCATCGCTATTGGATACCCCGACGAATCCAAATCACTACCAGAACAATACCAACAGCGCGAGTTTTCTCCACGCCAGCGCAAGTCCATTGAGACGTTTGTCTTCACTGGAAGCTGGGGACAAACTTCCCCTGTGGTCAAATATTAGTTATTAAAAAAGAGGGATTTTCCCTCTTCATCCAGTATTTTTTTTTAAGCTTTATTTATAAGCTTTACTAAATAGCCGCTGTATCCAACCACAACGGCAAATTCATTACTCTTGAATAGCTGCTGGTATTTCCTCTTCAACTGGTTCAACTGCTTCAACTGGTTCAACTGCTTCAACTGGTTCAACTGCTTCAACTGGTTCAACTGCTTGAACTGCTTCAACTGGTTCAACTGGTTCAACTGCTTGAACTGCTTCAACTTCAACTGGTTCAACTGCTGGTGGTATTTCTTCAGCGCTAGTTTCAGCGGCTTCATCTGATGGAGCAATCACAGTAGTTGCACCTTGCTGTTTGGCTAGCAACTGTTCGCGATACCTAGCAGCCATTTCTTCTGCCTTGTCATAAACCAAATCGCGATTTTTGATCATGTCACCTGGTTCAGGTTCCAGTTGTTTGGTAGACAAGGAAATACGACCACGTTCTGCATCCAAGTCAATGATCATGACTTTGACTTCATCATTGACATTAAAGACACTATGAGGTGTATCTATATGCTCGTGGGAAATTTCGCTAATGTGGAGTAGACCGCTCACACCGCCAATATCAATAAAGGCACCGTAGGGCTTGATACCGCGTACAGTACCAATCACGACCTCACCAACTTCTAGGCGGTTCATCTTACGCTCAACCAGCGCACGACGGTGAGATAAAACAAGGCGGTTACGCTCTTCGTCTACCTCTAAGAACTTCAATGGTAGTTCTTCGCCAACCAACTCTTCTTTTGGTTTGCGCGTGCTAATATGAGATCCGGGAATAAATCCACGTAAGCCTTCTATCCGCACCAAAGCTCCACCACGATTGGTGGCAAAAACACCAGAACGAACAGTTGCATCTTCTGCTTGCAACTGTCGTACGCGTTCCCAAGCCCGCATGTATTCAATACGGCGAATGGATAGCGTCAGTTGACCATCTTCGTTTTCATCGGTCAGGATGAAAAATTCTCTTGTTTCGTTGGATTGTAGTACTTCTTCCGGGCTATCTACCCGGTTGATAGACATTTCTTGTATAGGTATATATGCAGCTGTTTTTGCACCTATGTCAATCAGAGCGCCGCGCGGCTCTATGCTGAATACTGTTCCTGGTACTATATCACCTGGGCTAAAATGATAATCGTACTTGTCCAAAAGAGCAGCGAAATCATCGTGAGTAAATCCAATTTCAGGAGCCATTAATTTCTGATTGACCATGCTGATTGTTTCCCGGTTATTTTTCTCCGTAAAGGTTTTGCCTCCTAGCGATGTAATGCAAGAGCCGAATAGGCATTCCACACCTACATCATTTTTCATCCTAGCGCAGAAAAGTGGATCTGAACACATTACCTTCCAGATCGTACATCATATCATAAATGCTCTACTCTTTTGTTTTTGTTAATAATTAATTATCAATAATAATAGTTGCATGCACTCTTTGTTGTCCACAAAGGGCGCAATCCTAAGATGCGCCCTCAGACTTACACCATCTTACACCTTATAGGTGGATGGATAGTGGTGATTTATTTGTCTTCTTTCTTTTGAATGCGAGGAGGTTCGCGGAAGGCGATCGCAAAGAAGAGAGTTCCGAGCGCCAAGGTTAAAACTAGGATGTACGCAACGCTTTCCATAGCTGTAGTTCCTGCCTATTTTCCCACCATATATTAGTGTACCAAGTTACAACAAAGAATGGTCTAGGGAATTGGGGCTTAGGGATTGGGGATGAGGAAAAATTTTTCCCGTTCCCAGTCACCAGTCCATAGTCCCTCTGATTAGACCATTCTTAACTTTTCATTACAAAGTTTAGAGAGGTTCCGCACGGCGGGTTGTTTTGTCACCCACTTTCTGGAACAGACCCCATTCAACTTGCTCTTCAAGATCCGCATCAACACCAGCAAATACATCTCGGTAGATAGTTCGAGAGCCATGCCAGATGTGACCAAAGAAGAACAACAACGCAAAGACTGCGTGTCCAAAAGTAAACCAACCTCTAGGACTGGTGCGGAACACACCATCAGAGTTTAGGGTTTCTCTGTCAAATTCAAAGATTTCCCCGCCTTGAGCCTTACGGGCATATTTCTTCACATCAGCTGGGTCTGTGAAGGTTTGACCGTTTAAGTCACCACCGTAGAAACTAGCGGTAACACCTGTTTGTTCAAAGCTATATTTGGATTCTGCTCGACGGAAAGGAATATCAGCACGGATAATACCATCACTGTCGGTCAAAATCACTGGGAAGGTTTCAAAGAAGTTGGGGAGACGACGCACGGTCAACTCACGACCTTCAGCATCTTTGAATACCGCGTGACCTTGCCAAGATTGGGCAATACCATCACCCTTATCCATTGCACCTGTACGGAATAGACCGCCTTTTGCAGGGCTATTGCCGACGTAATCGTAGAACGCGAGTTTTTCCGGAATTTGCGACCAAGCATCAGAAAGGCTTGCACCTTCAGCAAGACTACCTTGCACGCGGCGATCAATCTCGTGCTGGAAGTAATATTGATCCCACTGATAGCGGGTAGGTCCAAACAGTTCGATTGGTGTGGCTGCGTTTCCGTACCACATGGTGCCAGCAACAACAAACGCTGCAAAGAATACAGCAGCGATACTGCTGGACAGCACTGTTTCGATATTACCCATCCGCAGAGCTTTATAGAGTCTTTCGGGGGGTCTGACTGATAGGTGAAATAAACCAGCAATAATACCTACTATTCCGGCGGCAATGTGGTGAGCAGCTATACCACCAGGGTTAAACGGGTTAAAACCATCTGGTCCCCACTCTGGTGCGACTCCTTGGACATGCCCTGTTAAGCCGTAGGCATCAGAGACCCATATTCCAGGTCCAAATAATCCTGTGACGTGGAAAGCACCAAAACCAAAGCACAGTAAACCAGACAAGAACAGGTGAATGCCAAACATCTTTGGCAGATCAAGAGCGGGTTCACCAGTGCGGGAGTCTTGGAACAACTCCAAATCCCAGAAAACCCAGTGCCAAACGGCAGCTAAGAACAGTAAACCGGAAAGAACGATGTGGGCAGCGGCGACGCCTTCAAACGACCAAAAACCAGGGTCACTTGATGGACCGCCGGTAACGTTCCAACCGCCCCAAGATTGGGTGACGCCCAAGCGTGCCAAAAAGGGCAGCACGAACATACCTTGACGCCACATCGGGTTGAGTACTGCGTCGCTAGGGTCATAAATGGCTAGTTCGTACAAAGCCATTGAACCAGCCCAGCCTGCCACCAAGGCTGTATGCATCAAATGTACAGAAATCAGTCGCCCTGGGTCATTCAGAACAACTGTATGTACTCGGTACCAGGGTAGTCCCATCGACTACGCTCCTCCTCGATGATTTATGTTTACAAAGTAATGCAATTTTTCAGTTTTTGTTATTGCCACAGCTGGAATTATCCCACAGCTTTGTCTTATAAATGAGACAGTGTGGTTGATTTGGCAATGCTTACACATTTGGGGAGTTTTCATCCCAAAGAGTCGCGATGCCAAGTGAAAAATGAGAATGTTTAAAAAAGTGTAACGTTTGATGGAGCTGTTTGCAAGCGTGTCAACATAAGCATATACGTAGCTTGAGGGTGTCTCAAACTACGTACGTTTTGAAGATAAAAAGAGCTGGGGATAAGAAAATTCACGCATTAGCTCATTTTCATCCCCTTGATCCGGTGTAACCTTCGTGATCGCTGAAACTAAACCATAGATTTAATATCTTGCAGATGACATCTAGCCGAGGCTGTTCCCAAGCGTTCAATAACCTGTTCAGCACTCATCAACCGCTTGAGGACAACTTGACCTATGGCTTGACCAGATTTACTGACTTGTAGTTGTGTTGTCGGCTTCACTTCCACAGTTAAAACGACATCTTCAACCTGATAAAGCCATAACACTTCGTTTTGTTCTACTAAACAGATATTCATGCGCTGAATGTCTGGTTGGCGTCGCCATGCAGCCATCTGCCAAAGTCCATCAGATGCCCACACTCTGCCAACTGTCCAACCGTCAGATAGGAAGAAGTATTTCACACTTTTTAGTCTCGCTATTAGACTCGAAATCTACTTATTCTCGATTGGCATTTTGGGTGCCAGTCGGTTTTCCCGAAGCTAAGTATTTTTTTCCTGCATTGGGATGCACGTAGACAAAACCCTATGTTAAGCTTTTAAGCTACGAGAAAAGCTTAACAAATGTTTGCCCTGGTATAGTTTAAATTTAAAACAAATTTAGGCACTGTTTATATGTTTAATCAAATAATTTTTTTTCTGTTATTCAGGAACATGAAATTCTATATATTGGTCTAATTTTTTTTATTTTGATGGTAGGACTTAAATAAACTTATTAAAGTTGACTGGCAAGAACTCAAAACTCACAAGATGAAAAGGTCTTATCCTAAACTTTTAATTCTTTTTAGGAAGTTTGAGAAAAAATATAGTATAATGCGTGACCACTAAGCTTCAAAATATTTAATCTTATGATCAGGTTTTCCTTGTCCGTGAGACAGTGGAGTCAAATTACTAAATTCTTTTGTTTACTTTGTTTGTGTCTACTTTTGGTGGCTAGTTGTTCGCGAAGCCAACAGGCGACGACAACATCTGGTGCAGTTAATGCCTCAACAGGAGATGGTCGCATTACTATAGGTACGACGCTTAATCCTCGTACTTTAGATCCAGCAGATGCTTATGAATTGGCAGCTAATGGATTAGTTTCCAACATGAGCGATCGCCTTTACGCTTATGAACCAGGAAGCACAGAAGTTAAACCTCAGTTAGCCACCGCTTTACCCAAAGTGAGTCAAGATGGTTTAACCTACACAATTCCTCTGCGTCAAGGAGTCGTGTTTCATGATGGAACTCCTTTTGACGCCAAAGCAATGGCGTTTAGTCTGGAACGCTTTATCAAAAACGGGGGTAAACCTTCTTTCTTATTAGCAGATGTGGTGGCTTCAGTCAAAGCGACGAGTGAGTATGAGTTAACAATACAACTGAAAAAACCGTTTGCGGCGTTTCCGTCTTTGCTGGCGTTCTCAGGTGTTTGTCCAGTTTCTCCCAAAGCTTATGAAATTGGTGCAGAGAAATTTAAGCCAAATATTTTTATTGGTACGGGTCCATATAAATTAGTACGGTATGGCACAGATTCCTTACAATTTGATGTCTTTGATAAATATTGGGGAGAAAAACCAGCGAATAAAGGCATTAATTTGCAAATTCTAAGTAGTCCAGCGAATTTATATAATTCCTTTCGCACGGGTGCAGTTGATGTTGCTTACCTATCTTTACAACCAGACCAAGTTCGCAGCTTGGAAGAAAGTGCTAAAAAAGGAGATTGGCAAGCGATATCAGCTCAAGGTAGCGTAGTCACTTATCTGGTGTTAAACCTGAATCAAAAACCGTTGGATAAACCAGAGGTTAGACAAGCGATCGCCACGATGATCGACCGTCCACTGATAAATCAGCGCGTCTTGTTAGGTCAAGCAACTCCTTTGTACAGCATGATACCAAAAACGTTTGATGTTTCCCAGCCATTATTTAAAGAAAAATATGGTGAAGCCAATGTAGACAAAGCAAAACAATTGTTAACTTCTGCTGGCTTCTCCAAAGAAAATCCAGTCAAGCTACAAGTTTGGTATCCTTCGAGTTCTGCTCCTCGCAGTTTAGCAGCACAGCTACTCAAAGCATATGCCGATAAATATATGGATGGAATGTTGCAATTTGAAATCAACACTGTAGATGGTGCTACCTTTTATAAAGCTATAGCTAAGAGTTTTTACCCAACTGCTTTGTTAGATTGGTATCCAGACTTTTTAGATGCAGATAATTACATTCAACCATTTTTAGGTTGCGATAAAGGCTCAGATGCGAAGGGATGTGAACAGGGAGGAAGTCAGACTCAGGGTTCATTTTACTACAGCGAAACCATGAACAAACTGATTACAGAACAACGCCGAGAGCAAAACCCCCAAGCACGTAAGAACATTTTTGCAACGATTCAAGCACAGATAACCACTGATGTGCCTTATGTTCCCTTATGGCAAAGCAAAGACTATGTGTTTGCTCGCAAGGGAGTCAGCGGCGTGCAACTTGATCCAACTCAAAATCTGATTTACAAAACAATTAAAAAATAGTCATTAGTCATTAGCTATTAACTCTTGATTGTTGAGTGTTGACTATTGACTCCTAATTCCTAACTCTTGATTAATAATGTCTAGATCCAAAGCCTTACAATATTACATTGTCGCCCGTGTACTTTTAGCTCCATTGATGCTTTTGACTGTAACTACAGTCGTGTTTCTCCTGTTACGTGCAACTCCAGGAGATCCAGTCGATGCAATTCTTGGTGGACGTGCGCCAGAAAGTGCGAAGGAAGAATTGCGAGCTAAACTGGGTTTAAACCTTCCTATATGGTTACAGTATTTGAATTACATAGGAAAATTGCTGAGTCTGGATTTAGGAACTTCTATAGCGAGTCGTGGACAATCTGTTTGGGAAGTGATTGGGCAATATTTTCCTGCAACTGTGGAATTGGCGGTTTGTAGTATGGCGATCGCACTCATAGTTGGAATTGGAATTGGTGTGATTTCTGCATCTCGTCCTGGAAGTTATCTAGATATTGGAGGGCGATTATTTGGGATTATCACATATTCTTTACCCATGTTTTGGGCTGGGATGATTTTGCAATTGATTTTCGCAGTCCAGTTAAATTGGTTTCCTTTAGGAACGCGCTTTCCGACAACTACGCCAGCCCCTCATGGTATAACTGGTTTATATACGCTTGATAGTTTATTGAGTGGAAACTTGAATCAATTTTTTACTGCTTTACATTATCTTGCACTTCCTAGTCTCACTTTAGGTCTTTTGCTGAGTGGAATTTTTGAGCGAATTGTGCGAGTGAACTTAAAGCAAACTATGAAAGCAGATTATGTGGAAGCAGCAAGAGCAAGGGGTATTCCTGAAAGAAAGATTTTGTTTTCTCACGCTTTAAAAAATGCGCTGATTCCTGTAATTACTGTTATGGGTTTGACGTTTGCTTCACTATTAGGTGGGGCGATTTTAACTGAGGTTACCTTCTCTTGGCCTGGATTGGCGAATAAATTATATGATGCCATTAACGCGCGAGATTATCCTTTGATACAAGGAGTGTTGGTATTTTTTGCGGCAATTGTGGTTGTTGCTAGTATTGTGATTGATATTATCAATGCTTATATAGATCCAAGGATTAAGTATTAGGGATTGGTTCTGGGTGCGATTTGGAGAAGATCAGAACGCCTGCGGCAATCTCCTTAAAAAGCGGGTAAATGGGTAAGATAGCCCCCCTTTTTAAGGGGGGTTGGGGGGATCTCCTTTGAGATAACCTCTTTAACTGAACCTATTGATACCAATTCTCCATGATAGCTTGCGTGGCGTAGCCATAGATAAGTAGGTCGGCGTAAATAATTCTTGTTGGAATAAAGCAGGGAGCAGGGAGCAGGGAGTAGGGAGAGAAAGAGTTTGAGCTTTATTTACTTTTCTTTACACAGTTTGATTTTTTTGCACCGACTTACTTAGACATAAACGAACCGCCAAGACGCCAAGAACGCCAAGAATGAAAGAGTAAGTATTAAGTGCAAGTTTACAGAGAATTAGTATGACTTTTTATAAAATATTTTACAGCTTACAAATAGCTTTGAGAACTTGTAGTAATTGAATTGCACTTTCAGGTTCTATTAAATATAGCTTCGGCATTAAATGATAAGTTGGATGATTTCCCTGTAGGATGTAAACAAATTGGTAATCTTGTCCATTGGAAACGAGTCCCCAAACTGATTTTTCATGCTTCAAACTGTCATGGGCATAAGTAAGCAGTTGAGGTAAACCTTCAGAAACGGAAATACTACTGTTTTTAGATTCGATCACTAAAATCCAAAAATATGCTTGAGCTGTTGTGTTTTGAGCTTTGGTGACAGCTAAAATATCCATTCGCCCTGTAATTTTAGTATCTTCATCTGTAATATCAATATCTGCTATTTATTCTTCCAAGCTAATCTTGATAGGGTAGCGATAAAATCCAGCTAATCGTAATAATGGGAAGATTGTTAAAGCTTTAACGAGTCCTTCTGAAACTCTTCCTTCTATTAAGTAATTATCAAAATCATTGCGAATTTGAATGAGTTCTTGTTGTTCAGACTCTGTTAAAGGTTCGAGAGATAAGATAGGAGTGAATGAATTGTTGTACTGTCTTTGGAAGTCGAAAAGACGGTGAATGTCTGCTAGTGATAAGTTTTTGGCTTGGAGAAGTGTCATAATTGTATAGTTTTAAAAGTTATTTATTAATTTTATTGTGCTGTGCGATACGCCTCTGGCGTCTGCCCTTTGGGCAATCGCCCCGAAAGAAAGCCGCCTAAGAGGCGATCGCACTTTTGATGCTGGTAAATTCCCTCGATAAGCTTGATCCAGTCATTATAGTGTTATATTCTTCAGTAACTGAACTCTTATAATTACCTAAATGAGCGGTGCTATTTCTATAAAAATTCTATTTTTAGCAGCCGATCCGAGTGATGCTTCTCGGTTACGTTTAGGGCAAGAGTTACGAGATATTAAAGAAAGATTGCGAATAGCCAAAGCGCCAGAAAAATATCAGTTGGAACAGCGAGAGTCAGTTCGTGTTGCGGATATTACTCAAGCTATATTTGATATTGAGCCAAATATCATACATTTTTCTGGACATGGTACGAGTCAAGGAGAGCTTTGCTTTGAGAATGGACTGGGCAAAGTCCAATCTGTGAAGGCTGACGCTTTGGCAGCAATGTTTGAGTTTTTTGCACAGCACGTAAATTGTGTGGTGCTAAATGCTTGCTACTCTGAAATTCAGGCAAAGGCGATCGCCCAACATATACCCTTTGTTATTGGGATGAATGACGCAATTGGTGATCAAGCGGCGATTTCTTTTGCTGTTGGTTTTTACAAAGCATTAGCAGCAAATCGTTCGATTGAAGATGCTTATAAGTTTGGCTGTTTAGAAATTCGATTACAAGGTATTCCAGAACATATCAAACCAGTTATTTTTGTAAAAAAAAAGATTTAGTTCTTGTTCCAAAAGCGGTAACTCCCAATCCTTTCATTCCCCAGCATGGCAGAGTAGAAGATACACAACGGTTCTTTGGACGAGAAAGGGAAATGCAGCGGGTGTTTGAGGTGCTTAACAGCGGAAGTAGTGTTGCTTTGATAGGAGAAGAAGGAATTGGCAAGTCATCTTTACTATGGGCGATTTGCCAACAGGCGGAAAATCGCCTGCAACCGTCGCGTCAGTCAGTTTTTCTAGATTTGAATTATATAGATAATGAAGATGACTTTTACAGGGCGTTGTGTGATGAGGTGGGTATCGTGGAATGTACAGGATATCTATTAACCCGAAATTTGAAAGCGCATAAAAATAAAGTGCTGCTGGCTTTAGACAATGTAGGAAAGATGACTTGGCAGGGGTTTACCCGTGGAGTCAGGGATAAGTTGCGCGGTTTAGCTGAGGGGAGTAATGCGCCGCTGAAGTTGATTTTAGCTGCGACTGAACCACTCAACAATTTGTTTAATGATAGTCATGATGATGGTAGAACATCACCGCTGGCGGGTATTTGCCAGGAGGAACATATTCAGCCTTGGGATGAAACTACCATGCGTGATTTTTTTGCTAGTCGTCTGGCTGGGACTTCTGTGAGGTTTACTGAGGAGGAGATTGTGCAACTGGTGGAAGAAAGTAGCGGACATCCTCGGAAACTCATGCAGCGATGCTATAAAACTTATGCGCGGTATACCGGAGGTGGGGAATGAATTTAGTTCTTGCACAATTATCGTATATCGTCCACGACCGCCTAGGATTAAAATCCCAGGCTCATAGAGAAAGTCCACTCAAGTGGACTCTCACAATCGTTATGCTTTGTAGTCCTCTTCAGAGGACTTTGGCTATTAGCCCGGAAATTTATTTCCGGGCGGGTAGTGTTCGTAGCTTAATGAATTCAGTTCTTGCACTATTATCGTATATTGTCCACGACCGCCTAGGATTAAAATCCCAGGCTCATAGAGAAAGTCCACTCAAGTGGACTCTCATAATCGTTATGCTTTGTAGTCCTCTGAAGAGGACTTTGCCTATGAACCAGGAAATTTATTTCCTGGCGGATTGTGCGGCTGAGTGAGAATGGCGGAGAACCTGTAATGAACCAACACCCACCCGTACCCCGCCTAGACTTAGCCCCCAAACTCAAGCGCCCCCTCTCGCTGTGGAACCCACTGGATTATCTGCGCCTATTGTACTGGGTGTTTTACTTCCCCCAAGCTTTGCGGTGGTATGTGGACACCTTCGGGGGTGAGTATATTCCTGAAGGGGAAATGAATTGGCGAAAGGGATGGAAGTTGCTGCGTCAAAATCGCATTCAACGGAATTTACTTTGCCAAGGGTTGGTGTTGACAGTTGTTACACCTCTAGCTTTGAGTAGACTTCTTAAACAAATAGGCGTTCCTGTTGATTGGTTAGGCGTGGCGTTAAGCGTGGCGTTAGGCGTGGCGTTTGGCGTGGCGTTTGGCGTGATGGGCAGTGTGGCATTTGGCGTGGCGTTAGGCATGGCGTTAGGCGTGGCGTTAGGCGTGGCGTTAGGCGTGGCGTTAGGCGTGGCGGG
>NZ_JCACKO010000160.1:0-94925 GCF_059505445.1 Brasilonema angustatum
GTCGAGGTTTTGGGATTGAGATATTTATCCTCTTTTTTTGGCGAAGGTATTGATAAGTATTTTAGTTTATTGTCCTTCACAGACAGCTTTCAATAACTTAAGGCTAGCCGGAGAGTTTGCTTCAATGAGGGTGCGATTGCGCAAAGCGCAGACGCTAAAAGCCTATCGCCATTTTCTGACTCAACGAACCACCCTGGCTTATCGTTCGTTGGAAAAGCATTAGGATTTTTTCTGACTTGACCACGGTAGCACCAGCTAGTAACTCCCTTTCGCACCTGAGCGCCGCTGCGAGTCAAAACACGATAGTGGAAAATGGTTCGCCCGGTTCCGTTATTGTCAAAACTCAGCGTATCGCCATCATTCGTTTTGCCCAAATCAATCCAACGGGCGATCGCTGGTGAAGTAAGGGCTATTAAGGCGATCGCCCAAAGGGCTGACGCTCCGCCATAATTTCATGTAGACAATAAAAAGTCCTGAACCGCATCAACCACAGCTTGTGGGTACTCCTCATGCATTCCCAACGAACCAGGAAGAACGACTTTTTGTACTCCGTTTAAACCTGTCAAAGCATCCATTTCTGCACGGGACTTGGAAGGACTAGATTCTCCAATGACTACCTTCAACGGGATAGACAAACCTTGAACAAGTGTTAAAAAATCAGCTTGGTTGTCTACAGGATCAAGAGTACCAGTGACAAATGCAGCAGGAGCATATCTTGCCCCGCTTTGTTGGGTATTGCGCCATTTATACTGAATGAAGTCGGGCGTGAGTTTAGCCGCATTAACGTAGACGTGGCGACGGTACATAAACTTGAGGAAAGAAGGTAAGGTGTTGAGCTTGTAGAGAAATTGACCGATGAAAGGCGATCGCACCAAATCTTTGACCATCCCTCTAACTTGCTGATTTACCCCCATCACACGCAGGGGACCGCGCCAAGTCGGACCTACCAAAACTATACGGGAAAACACTGATGGTAATTGATTTGCCAGTTGCAGAACGTAACCTGCACTATGACCTGCTGCAACCACTGCAACTGGCGTATCTAATACGGATGTGACAAAATCTTTCAGAAATTGCTGATATAAAGCTGGTCCATAATTGACCGCAAAACGTGAAGATTGCCCAAAACCAGGCCAATCCACTGCCACGACTTGAAAATGAGCAGAAAGCAACTTGCCTATTTCGCCCATTTCTGAGCGCATCGAAACAGTACTGAAAGCCGGGAGTAGCAATAGCTGTGAACCTTTTCCTAAAGTTTCATAGGCAATACGCAATTGTTGGTTTTCGCACTTCCAGAAATATTCTCCAACAACTCCACCAATCTCACTTTTGGAAGATGCAGATAGTACGTTAGTTGACATGACAAAATATTTTATTATTAGATTTGGCTATTTGAGTTTTCTTATAAGTCAATAGTCTATAGTTGTATAGTTTTCTACTATCGACTATTGACTATTAACTATATGTTAGTCCTTAACGTTTAACTGAAATTCCAAAGCTTTTGTTTGCATTGTTTTAAAAATATTGTAAAATCCATTAGCTCTGGAGGGCGTTAGGCTGACATTTAGACCAGTCTCTTGAATAAAATCTGGAGTCAATTGCACAATTTCACCAGGGGTTAGTCCATTTAACCCTTCGACCAAAAGCCCTACTAATCCTTTGGTTAATTGAGAATCTGAGTCTCCCTGGAATATAAGTTTACCGTCTTCTGAAGTTGCTGTGATATAAACTTGGGAAACACAGCCAGAAACTTTGTTTTCTGGTAGTTTGTCAGCTTCTGGAAAGTCCTTGAGTCGCTGACCATACCAGATAAGCTGTTCGTAACGTCTTTTGGGGTCAGAAGCCCGTTGAAAGCGTTGGACGATTTTAGCAAGGCTTGGTGGCAAGGAATCAATGGTAGAGGTCATAACAGAGGTCGGAACAATAAATCTACATCTTCTTGAGTTTAAATTATCTTCACAATAATAGCTCCTTGAGTGTGTTGTGAGCATAAAGCCCTATTTGTTCCCTGTTAAGCGTTCCCTGTTAAGCGTTCCCCATTTTCCAGACAGGAGGAGTATAAAAAATTTATATTAAGCATTAACAATAAATGTTAATTATTAATTCACAAATAAACACCGGATTCAATTTGTTGATAATTAAATTTACATGAATATCTTCGATTTTGCTCATTAACAATTTTAAGGAGAAAGTCAGTTGTTAACATCTACTTTACTAGTAACCAGTTTCGCTAGAACCCCCTTGGAATGGAGTCCTATAGTCGGACTAATTATGATCCTGTGCAACATAGCTGCCATTGCCTTTGGCAAATCTACCATTAAGTATCAAAGCGTTGGTCCAGAACTTCCTTCACCCAAGTTTTTTGGTGGTTTTGGTGTACCTGCACTTTTGGCAACTACTGCTTTTGGTCATGTTCTAGGTGCTGGTGTTATTTTAGGGCTACATAACCTTGGTAGGCTGTAGATTGTTGCCGAACTTAGAATTCACTTGATTGTTTTTTTGGACACAAAAGAGCCAGATAACATAACTATCTGGCTCTTTCATGCTTATTGGCTTCGCTTGCTTCTATCTTGCCAAAGGGGCGAGATCTCGCATTGCTATGCAATCACAGCCAGCTTAAGCCAAATTTCGGTAGACTGATAGTTCATCTACTCTCATTTCAAAAGGCATTCCTTGATTTTTGGGAGGACAGACGCGAATTTTTGCACTACTGACTATTTGCTGTAGCAATGCACCCATCGTTACAAGTTTCTGTAACACACGCCAATTTGTTACTTGATCTGGACATTTAATGACTAAAGTCAAAGTACTCATGTCAGTGGTGACGTACCACCGACAATTAGACAATAAATCTTGGATGTCGCGATCGCATCCTTCGTAGAAGTATCTGCTGATAGAATATTCAAGTTGCTGCCGCAGGATAATATCTGCTGAAGTCAGTTGGACAGGGTGTGAATCCTCTTCGTGAAAAAAATGTTTCCTCTTCATCTCGTTGTCTCTCAATTACTCTCAGTATTTTTCAATGACAATTGCATACATAAAGTACGTCTTTCTAAAAACTACTGATTTTCGTCATCATAGAAAGCGCTAATACTACTACACCTAATATCCCAATAACTGTTGAATAGATACATACTTTGTCCTAAAAAACTAGCAATTTCGATTGCACTTAGATAATTTTTGTAGTTGGAAATAAAATAAAAAATGACAGCACTATCTCTAGCAAAAGCTTGATTAAGACACAAGTTACTGACCTTGTGACTAAAATTATCTGCTTTCACAAACGCTTTCCTTAAAATCAGGCAATATTCTTTTATTCAGTTATTCACTGAACAAATCTCTATCTCGTCAAAATTCTCTGTTGGTATTAGTTTTTCTACTGAGTGTAAGATATTCCAGAAAATTTTTGCAGAGATAACTTTTTTCTGAAAACGCCTGATTTGACCTTTGTTGCAAACAATTTGGTAAAATCTTCCCTGGTATAAGTCAAATTGCGGATACTCTAGTTGTTTTTACAAACTCGGAGTACAGTTGCTTTATAGCCATCTTCAATAAATAATTGATGAGCTTCAAAATAATCTGTTCTAGCAACGAAAGACATTTTCAGCCTTAAACGTCTGACTTTCTTGCTTGAAACTCATAACAGATGGCATAAGCAGTTAAAACTCTTTATTCTCAATACCTAAATCCGTATTGAGAGCGAGTTTATCAACATCAAAATAATTGTAAGTCTCTATTGTGTAGATAAGTTGAAGCGGCAATAGCACCTAGATGATCTCCGTTATCTAAAAAGGAATACCTCACACTCCTTTATTTATATTTCCAACTAGACCTATAATAAGCGCAAAGAATAAAAAAAAAGAATCAAATTATACGATTCTTCTATCAATTTGAACTCTGTAAACTAGAATCAATAAATTCATGAATGAATAGTAGCAGTAATGCGAATAGTAGATGATAAAAAATATCTACTATTATCTATCTGCCTAGAAAAGGTAAAGATTTTCAGTAGTCTTAGTGCATAGCTCACCAAATAATTATTGATAATATTTCTCATCTTGATTTAGAGCAATTTCGCTAGATAAATGAATAAGATAATTGAGAGTTATTTCTGAGAAAAACAGCTTGCAATAGTCAGAAAGTATCTCTATAGGTGGAAGGGGAGGATATTCCTAAGGTAGAAGTTTAAAGCAATCACAGTAGTTATCTTTTCATCATAAGCGATAGAAGCATCTGATAAATATCATGTACAATCACAAAGAATTAATGAAAAAATTTGTTGGCACTTTTGTAGGAGTTGCTGGTATAAGTACATTGATTGTTTTTCCAGGGATGGTACAAGCCAATATCAACTCTAGTTCTTCTAACAGTTCTAGTAAATCTCTCCTTTCCCAGAATACGCCAGGGACAACGAGTCCTTCTGGTAGCACCACAACTCCTAATGGTTCGCTTACTGCTTTAGACCAGGAATTTATGACTAAGGCGGCGCAAAGTGACAAAACAGAGATTCAAACAAGTCAACTGGCGCTCAAGCGGTCTCAAAACAAACAGGTGAGAGATTTTGCACAGCGCATGATTAAAGAACATACAGATTCGAGCAAACAACTCAAGCAGATAGCTCAGAAAAAGAGTTTTAAACTACCAAAAGATATTGGTCAAGAAAACAAAGCTTTATTGACGCAACTGAGTAACCTCAATGGTACAAATTTTGACCAAGCATATATGCAAGGGCAGGTTCAAGCTCATACCAAAACTCTGGCTGATTACCAAAATTATCTCAGCCAGGGACAAGACTCAGATTTGAGTGCGTTTGCAAATAAGATTGCTCCAATTGTCGCTGACCACCTACAAATGGCACAGAATATGACAGGAGGGTCGGGAAGTTCTAGCTCAGGAACTCCAGGCTCAGTAACTCCAGGCTCAGCAACTCCATAACTCCACGCTCAGGGCGTTAATCAGCAATACGGATAAAGGATACGGTGGGTACTGTCTATCTCATACAGCAGAATTCAGAAGTCAGGAGATTGTAGTTCACTTACTTGCAATACGCTGTAATAAATGGGTAGACAGTACCTACCAATTGACCTGACGCAGGTTTTTATGATAAAAACCTTATTTTTTGCGAGCAACAATATGAAAAATATGCCAATGTTTCTCTTCTCCAATAGCTGTTTTTCCAGGATGGTCTTCTTCCTGTAGCATTTCTATTTCAAAAGGTTGCAGCAACATTTCTACTTGTTGAGTTGTATGGTGATTCATGGAAGTATAAATTGCCCAAGAATCACGGTTACCAAACAATTGTCCACAGAAACGACCACCAGAACGTAATGATGAAATAATTTTTTTCCATAAGCTAGGGAAAGATTTCGGTGGACAAAATGGTAGTGAAAAGCTGGCGTTTACTAAATCTACTGATTCTGGTAGCACTACGTCTTGAAAAAGAACAACGCGAGTTTCCAGAAGTTGGCGATTAATATCTGGACGTTCTAGTAAACGCGCGATCGCTTCAGCTTCACCATCAATAGCCAAGACTCGCCAACCCCGACGTAATAGTTCTACTGTATCTCGCCCTTCACCGCAGCCCAAATCAACTGCAAAGCGTGAGTGTAGGACAGGTGTCTGGTGTTGGTTAAGACTTTCACTATCAAAACGTGCTAAAGCTTCAACTAAGGTGTCTCGTGGCGGACGACCGACAACAGCATTATAATATCCAGACCAATCGCGCTCAAAAATATTACCTTCAGATTGATAATTGTTTAAATCTGACATACTATATACAAGTTTGGAATTAGAACCATTAACCCATAGAGATAGAAGCAGATCTTATCTAAAAATCATCTGCTCTTTGATTGAAACAATACTATAGCAATCCCAGAGGATTCTCAAAACTCTGTTGTTTCTCTATATTTCTTGGAGTCCAAGCCCCGAATTAGTTTGCATCCACCTAGGGGAACTGGAGCAACCCACTGATCCCTCAAAGGTTGGGTTTAAACATGTAAAAAACAAAAGTAGGCAAGTTTAAGCAGTGATTAAGATCACACATCTTGTTATTGCCCTTAACGAATGGTTTTCTGAGAAGCGAAAAAGCTTTGTTCTTCTTAAACTCAATCTTGATTCCAATAAAGATGTTATGGATGTTATCAAGTTACTAGTAGTTTTACGGAAGACAAGTTTTTTTTGAGAGAGCTAATATTAACATGATAGTTGAAGTTGCAAGAGATAGTAGCTGGCTTTCTCCTGCAACCTCAATATCTGGAGCAATCAAATTCTCAGTTTGATTTTGGATGTGAGATGAGCAAGTAGGTAAATTTTGAAAGGAAAAAGGTAAATCCTATATTTATCTTTTTCCTTTTTCTTTTTTTTGTGTGATTTTCTATCTAAAGTATCAAATCTAAAATGGATATTATGAGTTGATGAGTCAAAGGCAAACTATCAACCACCATTGCAGCGCAGAGCAACATCATATAGAAAATTGAGTAGAGAAATAGAGAACGTGCTAGTTGTTTATCATCAGGATTGTGCAATAGCACCCAAGCTTTTTTGATGAAAAAGACTCCCAGTATAAGGGCGATGCAAGTGTAAACAACACCTGTAACCTGAAGCGGATAGGAAAGTAAAAATGTAGTGGGGATAAGAAGCCAAGAGTACACCCAAATCTGGCGAGTTGCAGCAACATTACCAGCAACAACAGGAAGCATGGGTACACCAACTTTGGCATACTCATCACGGATCATTAATGCTAAAGCCCAGAAATGGGGAGGTGTCCACAAAAAGACAATTGCAAATAACAGCCATGCAGCCCAGCTTAAAGTATCTGTTACCGCAGCCCAACCTACCAACGCTGGGATTCCCCCAGCAGCACCACCAATGACGATGTTTGCAGGATTATGCCGTTTGAGTAAGTGAGTGTAGACGCCCACATAAAAAACAATACCAGACATTGTTAGTAAGGCACTCAGCAGGTTAACAAACACAGCAAGCAGGGTGAAGGATAGACTTGCAAGTGCGATCGCAAATATTAAAGCATGGGAGGGTTGCACGCGACCGGAAACCAAAGGTCGGTGGCGTGTACGTTCCATTTGGTCATCAATGTCGCGGTCATAGATACAATTAATAGTCTGGGCACTTGCAGCAGCAAAAGTACCACCACAGACAGTGACAAGCAGCAATACTGGGTTAACATTTCCTTGAGAGGCAATCCACATACTACTAGCAGTTGTCATGAGTAGCAGGGGGATAATCCGAGGCTTTGTGAGTTGATAGTAACTGTGAATGACTTGTAGAAAGTTCTGATGGTGGCGTGTGGCGGTGTTCTCAATCATGATTGGACGAATTCCTGATTTGTTCACTCATCATTAATGCGGACATAAATTTTTTGAGCAAAATCCTGAGTTAGTGTCAATCGTCTTTCTCCTACTGTGATGACAAAACAAGGAAAGTGCTGTTCTACAGTGAAGCTAGTTCCTGGTGTTATCCCCATTGATATCAGTTCTTGGAGAGATTTTTCGTCCTTAATGTTGCAAAACTTAATGATTCCTCGTTCTCCTTTTTTGAGCAATTCTAGTGAGGAACCGGTAAGATGAAATTTGGAAAACATTAATAAATTAAAATCAGAATATTCAGATACCCGACTTCTCTAAGAAATCGGGTATCTTGTTGCTCACGAATTATTTAAGATTGCTATAGTAGCTTTTTTTGAAGGTTTTAGAGACGTAGTATACTACGTCTCTAAATAAATAAGGAAATTAATTCCTTACGCTAGAAAACACTGCAACAAGATATGAACTAGACCAAGTATGGTTCTTGGTTAGTCTTAATCGTGCAATCAGAACGTGGATAACTCACACAAAGTAGAGCAAAACCTTTAGACATTTGTTCGTCATCTAAAAAGCTTTGATCTGATTGATCAATTGTACCTTCAACAACTTTTCCGACACAGCTAGAGCAAGCACCTGACTTACAAGAAAAAGGCAAATCTATACCGTTTTCTTCAGCTGCATCTACAATAGTTGTCTCTTCATCAACTTCAATCGTGGTATCTAGATCTTCTTTCTTGTTGAGTAATCTAACTTGGTATGTTGCCATTTTTTGATTCTTCTCACACGCGGTACAGTTAGGTTTTATGACTTCAAGGGTGTAAGAAAGTCAAAAGTAAAAATAAATTTTTACTTTTACTTGCTTTAGTTACAAGGTGTACCTGCAGAAGAACAGTCAGCTGTTCTAAATGACTTTCCACAACCGCAGGTATCAGTTGCTTTAGGGTTAATGAACTTAAACCCGCTTTCCATTACTCCCTCGATAAAATCGATAACCAACCCTTCTAACAAGGACGCACTTTTGGCATCAACATAAACAAGTACATGACCTTGCTGGCTGACAAAATCATTTGGTTGCGGCTGACTTATGACTTCCATCCCATACTCATAGCCACTGCAACCACCATCTTTGACAGAGATGCGGATACCTTTAGCTGGTGTATTGGTTTCGGAGGTAGCACCCTGTAGCAATGTCCGCAGGCGAAATTCTGCTTTTTCCGTCAAAGTAACCGTCATCAATCCTCCTAATTGGGAAAATTAGTTGTTGTTGTGATTTAAGGTGTGAATTTGTTTAGTGGTGATGAGTACAGCGATGTAAGCGCGACAAGCGGCGCTCGTCCCAAGGGGAGCCACTGCTCCACTTGGGGTTTCACGCCAGTCCCCTCAACGGGGGGCTCCCCAAGTGGAGCAAGTGGCGTGACACGCGCAAGGAACACGCCTACGCAATCAGCACTTCAATTGGCACAACAGGTGAAAAATGAAGCTTACATTCAGGCAAAATAAGGCAATTAATGTTGTTAACAGTTGCCAGATCTGATTTACGATTTTTGCACTGACTTGAAACGAACGTATGGCAAACCCCAGAGGAATGAATGAAGACACCAAGATCACAATTATTTGTTTGCAACACTGGTGGTTTCCATGACTTGAGATTGCGAGTATCTCCAAGGCGCACTGTTACCACATACAGGACAATCGCGATCGCGATGAGAACGGCGCTTGACAAATTCCATCCGGGTTAGATCAATTGTCAAAAGCTGTGACAACAAAGGTTGACTTAACCCAGTGATCAGCTTGATCGCCTCCAGTGCAGTCAGACAAGCTAGTGTTCCAGAAACAGCACCTAGAACAGAAAAGCCACGCCTATCCCAATCAGGTTTTTCCGGAAATAAGCAAGATAAACAAGGAGTCACACCAGGAATAATTGTGGTTAAGTAAGCCTCCATCCCGTCCATTGCTGCTTCCACCATAGGTTTACGCCAGCGTACGCAAGCTTCATTTAACAAATCGCGCTCCGTAAAATTATGAGCGCAGTCAAGAGCCATGTCAGCTGATTGCACTAAGGAGTCTACATTTTCCGGGGTGACATATTCATGAACTGCTTCCACTTGGACATCAGGATTGATGGCTTGGAGAGTTTCTTGTGCTTTGAACACCCTAGGCTTGTCCACCCAATCGTGCGTCATCAGAATCTGACGATTCATGTCATCAAGCCGCAGGTCACCACCCCGGACTAGAATCAGCCGCCCAACGCCAGCTACTGCAAGGTATAGCGCCGCCGTACCGCCCAATCCTCCTACACCTGTAACGACAACCGTCGCTGATTTGAGGCGCTTTTGTGCTGTTTCGCCAAAATTAGGAAGCATCATTTGACGACGGTAGCGTTCCAACTCGGTAGGCGTTAGGTCTACCACTTTTTACCTCCTAATCTGATGTGATTTCTGTCAGCGTGACTACATTTTTCGGCTTCTGATTAAACACTTTGAACAGCTTTTGTTCCTGGGGTGTTGATTCAAGAAAGACCTGATAGGCTTGTTCCAAAGCCTCACAATATTTACTTAATCTATCTGAAATACTGAGATCAGTATAATTTTCATCAATTTCTTTGATAAATTGAGAAAACTTTTTCAAAATATGCAGGCGATTTACATTCACGAACTTTTGATCGTAGGGGAGTTGAAAAAACTGAAAATACTCCTCTGCATCTTCAAGTTTTTTGAATTGATCATAATCCCAGGTCATTTTCCCTGCTCCAGCTTTTTTACCTGTTGCTTAAGTTCGTCTAACTGACGATAAATTTCATAAGTCTGGGAAGCAACATCCATCAGTTGTTGATAATCTGTTGGTAATCCCTCTGCCAAATCGTGCAGATCCATTTTCATTTGACCTGCTTTACTATTAAGGCGTTTTATCTGATTTTTCAGATCCTCAATAGTCGATGTTTCTTCAGCTTGTGCCATCAAACCTCTTTCTTGCCTCAAAAAAGAAGAGAATAATTCTTTTTACTCTTCATCACTGATGATTTTTTTAAATATTACCTACTTCCGGGAAACGCTGAGCCAAACTGACGCCAGTTTGTACAAACTTTTCTCCCTGTTCTGCTAATTTTTCCAACGAGTCAAAGCCAAAGCGGTGTGCATCTCTTAAAGTCTTTGCAGCTAACAAAAGACGACCAGAAAAGACCAGTGCCCAGCCAAATCCTTCATGATTCAAATCAACCACAACTTGAGATAAAAGACCTGTTTCCTTTTCAATGCAGGCAGCAACCGCACGATAAAATGCCATAATTCTTGCCTGAGTCATCAGATCAATTTCGCCTTCAACGGAAATTTCTCGTTTCTTTTGCTTGCTAACAATAAATGGTTTGAGCAGCAAATCATCAGACCAATTACGATAAGTTCCGTAAGTATCTTGACCCCGGAACTGTTGCACAATTGCCTTGAGAAAAGGCGAGTCTAAGGTTTCGCTTGGACGTGTTCCGTTAACATTATTAGTGAAACTCATACTGTTGCTTCCTCTTCCAATTCATCTTCAAAACTTTGGGGCTTTGGCTGTAAAGCTTTACGCAGCCAAGGTGGAGGATTACCTTTAAGAGTTTGTACCAACTTGTTAAGAATCTCAGCAATTTCTTCTTCTTCGGAACGTGCCTTAACTGGAGTCACACCCTTCTTAATTAACCGAGCTGCCGCAGTACCTCCAATTGCTGCAACATAAGCAATTTTACAGTCAGCTAGTGCCTCAATTTTTGGTTCCAGTTTACTTTCATTACCATCTAGCTTCAGGTCACCATCAAAAGAAAGAGTTTCTAAAAACTCGTAACCTTCTGCATTTATTTCATACACATCAATTTCTTTCGCTCCTCCAAAGTGCTGGTTAATATGAACTCGATCATTTGTTGTAAAGGCAATCTTCATGCTTAATTATCCTCTCCTCTAGTTATGAGTGATGAGTTATGAGTAGTAAAAAAGCATTTACGACAACTCATAATTCATAACTCATAAATTCTTGACGACTTAATTTTATGAACTCAAAACATTCAAACTTGCCGGGTGCTGAATTTTTGCTTCCTCAGCCTGCAAAAAAATGTTCCCAATATCAAACAAAACCTGCATTGTGCCTCGGTAGCCAACTTTAGTAAATAGACCATTACCCACGCGATCAAAAATAGGAAACCCTTGACGATAAAGAGGAATTCCTAACCGATTTGCGACAGCAACTGTGTGAGAGTTACCAATAAGCAGGTCAGATGTAGGTGCGAGTTGCTCGAAGTCTTCCAAATCACCTATGGTGACACTATTGATAGGAAGTTTTTCTAACAAGGGAGAGCGAGTCGTCGTCACCGCTGCATGAATTTCAGCACCCATTGATTTTAGAAAATGAACTGTTGACCAGAGTAAATCTGGTTCCAGCGCTAGGGACACTCGTTTGCAACCAAAGTAAAAGTGAGTGTCGAGCATGGCATCTTGCAACTGACGGCGCTGGCGGCGGTATTTTTCTGGTACACTAGTACCACTTAAATCTGCCAATGCTTGCAAGAAATTATCCACTGGTTCTAATCCAGTCAGTTCACCAAACACCTCATAGGGAATGCTAAAGCGTTCATGCAAGATTTGCGCGCAAGAGCGCATACTCTCACCGAAAGCTAAGGTGAATACAGAATTACCAATCTCGCGCAGTTCTGTTATGCTTGTCCCACAAGCTGTGATAGCACTGTAAGAATCTTCTAAATGACCATCTAGTGAAGCAGAAAGATCAGGAACAACAATCGGCTTCAAGCCAAAAGCCGTGATAATCTCTTTTATCTCCTCCACATCTCCAGGCGTGAAAGCAGAACTCGGCAAAATCACAACTTGTGTGGGAGAAGGATCTTGCTTGTCGCTTTTTTGGGCAATTTGCTTAACGATGCTCTCAACAGCAGCGGCATACCCATCCTGCAATGTGCCCTTAAAATCAGGAGATGATACTAATACAATCGGTAGATGATTGAGTTCTGGATGGCGATCGCGAACTTGCTTAAGAAATCGCGGCATATCATCGCCTCTGGTTTCTGTCAGTGCAGTCGTACACAAACCAATGATTTCTGGCTTTGACTTCTCGGCTAACGTAACAATAGCCTGTTCTACATTCTCCTCCCCACCCAAGATCGTGCTAACTTCCATCATTGCTGTGGTAGAAAGGGGAATCGACTCACAAAAATGCTTCACCAACATAGATTTGGCAAAAGCAGTACAGCCTTGGGAACCGTGGAATACAGGTATCATTCCCTTCAAGCCTAACAACGCTAAAGCAGCACCCAAAGGTTGACTCAGCTTGAAAGAATTAACAGCAACTGATGAGTTTGTCACAGTCACAATCGCCATCAATGTACCTCCTGTAGAACAGAAGAGGAAGAAACTGCTTGCTCAACAGATTCAGCAACTTCCCACGGTGCGGGTTTGCGTACTTGCTGCCAAACAGGGCTATAAACAGCTTCGTACAGTTCTCGTGCCATTTCCACCATTCCTTCATAGCCTGCATACGGATGATGACGTTCTTGGTTGATGTGTAGAAAAGGAATCCGAGCTTTCAAAGCGGTGTATTGATTGCGACCTCCAGCAATCAACATATCAGCTTTCTTTTCCTTGATGATCCGCAGCAGCTCTTTAGGACTTTCTTGTTCTAGCATGATGCCATCCTGACCGAGCAACTTCTTGATTCGGGCTTTATCTTCCTCAGTACTTTTTCTGCTACTGGTAGCAACAACTTCCATACCCAAGTCCTGAGCTGCTGAAATAATCGACCAACTCTTGACACCACCAGTATAAAGAACAACGCGCTTGCCTTTGAGTTTCTCGCGATAGGGAGCCAAAGCCACATCCAAAGCAGCAGTTTCTTCAGCAATCAGCTTTTCTGTACGCTCTTGCAAATCGGGATCACCCAACTTTGCAGCAACGTTCCGCAGACAACGGTTCATGTCTTCTACACCGTAGAAAGACTCTTCAATGTAGGGGATGCCATAGCGCTCTTCCATCTTTGTCGCCATATTAAGCAGCGCTTTTGAGCAAATGATCACGTTGAGTTTGGCACGATGAGCGTAACAGATTTCGTTGTAACGACCATCACCTGTCATTTTCGCCAAAACTCGAATACCTAATTTCTCAAAAAGTCGCACAACATTCCACATTTCCCCGGCAACATTGTACTCACCGATGAGGTTGATGTCATAAGGTGTGGTGAATTCAGGTTCCGCTGTACCCACAACGTAATCAAGCAAAGCTTCACCAGCAAGGCGGTTACCAAAATTCTTACTACCGATGAATCCTGGTGCATTGACAGGGATAACAGGAGTTCCTGTTTTCTTGGCAGCAGCTCTACAAACGGCATCTATATCATCACCAATTAAGGCGGTGACACAGGTGGAGTAGACAAAAACCGCAGTCGGTTTGTAGCGATTTTCAACTTCCAGAATCGCTTTGTACAGCTTTTTCTCGCCACCGAAGATCACATCGGTTTCATCCAAATCAGTGGTAAAGCCTGTTTTGTAGAGCACAGGACCAGAGGAAAGACTACCACGACTTCCCCAAGAGTTACCAGAGCAGGCGATCGGTCCGTGAACCAAATGAGCAGCATCGGTAATGGGTACTAAAGCAATCATTGCACCATCAAAGGCACAACCCCCTTGAGCAGCTCCCGGCTTGGGTTGTTGCGCGCAGGACTTGTTTTTCTTGTCTCCATGCTTGCTTTGATTGTGTTCGCACCCAGGTTGAGTGAGCAACTCGTTAATTTTACTTTGGGTGATTTTCATTTCTCTGTTTTATTGGGATCAAAATTAGTCAATAGTTAATACTCAACTAATTGAGTATTAACTAGAAAATATAGATTATGAACTCATTAGCAAATGTATTTTGTTACATCTTCTCCACACTCATCAGATAAGTAAGATAATGCTCGAAAACGCAATCCGACAAAATTGTCATACAAAGGATTGAGTTTACACAGTGGCGGAATATGAAAAGTACGTCCAAATAATTTTAGATTTCGCTCAAAGGGGCAACAGCAAGGAATTATTTGGCAACAAAGATGAGCAAGTCGAGCATTTTTTACTTGAAACCCATCCACCAAACGACGCAAAGGATATAAAATATCAAATGATCCTGGTTTTCTAGAAGTAGGTGAATGGTGTTCCTGGTGATTATGAGTGTGAGTTATAGTTTTCATATTACATTACTCCATAACTCAAGAAAAAGGTAAAAGGAATTGGTAAGAGAGACTAGGAATTGAGCGTGGGTTCATTTTAGTTTCTAGTTGTTAATTGTTAGTTCTTTTTCTCAAAAATAACCGCTAACTACTAACTACTAACCACTAACCAATACCTTAATCCTTCTGCCTTTTCCTTTTCCTTTGTTAGCACGTCGCAGGTGAATACAATTCCTAACGAATCAAGTCGTAGGAAATATCTGTCTTAGAAGGAATGTTTGTGTTGCGATCAATTTCCTCGAAGATTGTATTCACAATCCAGTTGAGCAAGTTGATCACACCTTGATAGCCGATGGTAGAGTAGCGGTGCAGATGGTGACGATCCATGATGGGGTAGCCAATTCTCACCAGAGGAGTCTTGGTGTCGCGCCACAGGTACTTACCGTAAGTGTTACCGATGAGCAAGTCTACAGGTTCGGTGAACAACAGAGAACTAATGCGCTTGTTATCAGGTAATATAAATCTAAGGCTTCTATGGTGTGGTGTATGGACGTTTGGGGTTATGCACGGGTTTCGACTAGTGAACAGGCTGAGGATGAAGGTGCGTTAATTAAACAAATGCGTCGGTTGCGTAGTGCTGGAGCAACGCATATATATTACGATGTCGAAAGTCGTACCAGTGATAAGCGTAAAGGGCTTTTACAGTTGATTGAAGATATTAACGCATCTGCACCGGGCAAAGTGTCAAAGCTGCTATTTATTCGGATAGACCGTTTAACATCTTCATCAATGACCTTTTATCGTTTAATGGATGCATTAAAAAAGAAAGGTATACAGCCATATGCCCTAGATGAGCCATTCGACTTATCGAGTATTGGCGGTGAGTTAACAATCGATGTGAGACTGGCAGCATCTAAGTATGAGGTGAAAATGCTGGCAATGCGAGTCAAAAAAGAACGTGACACCCGCAAAGCAAATAAAAAACCCCACTGGAATGCACCTTTGGGGTATGTGGTTGAGGGTGACAAGTATAAACGAGATCACCGTCCGTGTGTTTGTTTGATTGAGGGTAAAGAAGAGTTAACGCGATCGCACCTGATGAGGGTAGTATTTAATACTTTTTTAGCAGTAAGTACGGTGTCTCAAACAGCGAGAGTACTGCATGATATTTTTGGTATTCAAGCAAACGCAGTTTCAAAAGCTACTGATACCAGGATGAACCTCTTGGAAGAAGAAGAGGAAATCACGCTAGAGAATGTCAACAAACCTCGTGGAGGTGCGTTGAATCTTCGTTATCCGCACACTGGCTTAAAATGGTCAGTTTCTGGGTTACGCTCTATCCTCGTCAATCCCGTTTACGCAGGAGGGACACTGTATAACACTGTTGTTCGTTCAAATGGACATCGCAAACCCTTCGATGAATGGGAAGTAACATGGGGAACCCACGAAGATGAAGCCATTATCACCCGTGAGGAACACGAACGCATCAAGGCAATGATTCGCGAGAATCGGAACAACCGATGGGCTACCGAACAGAAATATCTCAACCCATTCGCCAACTTAGTTAAATGCGCTCATTGTGGGGCTGCTTATAGTCGGCAGTGTAAGAAATTGGTTAAACGCAAAGGTTTTGTCCGTCATCACTATCAATGCAGTTTTTATCGGACTGGTGCTTGTCATAACGGACGCATGATTTCTTCAGATGAATTAGAAAAACAAGTGATTAATCATCTAGTTCATCAGGCTGAACGTTTAGCTGGACTGGTAGAACAAGAGGTTGATTCTTCAGAGGAATCCCCAGAGGTAAAGATACTTCGGGCGTCTTTAAATACTTTAGAAGCATTGCCATCAAATCCAGCAATTGAAAAAGCCAAAGAAGATATTCGGATGCAGATAGCAACGGCGATCGCTACCTTGGACAACGCATCCAAACAATACCTAATAGCTAAAGAGCGGATTGTTATGGCATTTTCAAACGAGAGATATTGGCAAGGGCTGGAGCAGCAGGACAAGCAAGCTCTACTTAAAGGATGTGTAAAGAAGATAGTGGTAGATGGCAACTTGGTTAGTGCGATTGAACTGCTGTTCATGTACTAAGTACAGAATTTCATAAAACCGTAATGAATTGAATGACCTACTGGTAAAGCTTGAAGAGGTTCAATACGCTACGAACTTGTGAAATCTTGTACTAAGCAGCCTTTTTAGATTTACGCGCGAGAGTGCTTTTTCCCTGTGATTGAACATAATAAACTTGAGTATTTTGTAGTTCACGTTGTTCAAATTCAACCACTGTTCGGGCGACCAATTCAGCTAGTGTTTCACGTCGTTTCATTTGAAGCGGCTCCATCATTACTTTTAAAATAGCTGGGAATTCAAAAGTTTCTGTTAGCTGTGAGCTTTTTGTTTTGACATAGGAGTTTAGGCTGCAAATTTGCAAGGTCGTTTTACTTAGGCTTGTGTCACCAAAAGTTGGTGCATTTGTCCTAAGTTCTCCGATATTATAAGAGACATTTATAGACGGCGCTACGATTTGCAAATCCCGTTTTCATCTTCAATCAAATCATTCTAAACCTTTCATTGAATATCATAATCAAAAAGGTTATAGTTATGAAATTAAACGTGAATGTCTAGAAATGTAGGTTAATGGCTCTGGCTTCCAGGGGAAACGTATCTTGTCAATAAGAACGCTTCAATCTCAATAAATTCCAAATTAATCGCATTAACGTCTGCTGATTGAGAATTTTTTAAGCGATTGCCTACGGCAGAGCTACGCTTAACGCATAATTCATATTGTGATTCAGCAACGCCCGAAATACCCCATCTTCTCCAAGCCTTCCTACATAAGCCTTACGCAAAGTGTTTGTTGAAAGTAATGGGACTTGATAAATTTCTAAGCTCAAACATAGCCAGACTTAACTCTGTGAGGGGCAAATACGTCGATGTGAGTGTTTAGCCAACGCACAAAGCTAAATTCTACACCAGTACGGAATGCTTCTAAATGCTTCAGTAAAAGTCTGTAAAGGTTTTTATATCATGTCCGGTTAAAGACTTATCATAAAAACTGCACCTTTGCAGGGAGCAGGGGGAAAGAGAATTTCAGACTTTTGCACAGATCTGCTTTTTTTATAACTAATCAACCGGACATGATATTAGCATCAGTGTCAGCCTATAACAGCCGTCTGATTGTGCCCTGTTCCCAGCAACAGGATCTCCAAAATTCCGAGTTCACTCGGTGTGTCGGGTAAGGTTCGAGCGTCACCGCTCTCCCCTCCCCTAAGAACGCAGCATGAGACTTTCGCACTCACTGCGCTCAAGCCTTACTTCAAGCGAGTTGACATTGATTTTTCACACTCACCTGCGTTGCCTCAAGCCCTTATTGTTACGAAAAAAGACAAAAAAATCGTGTCACTTTCTTGCGCTGCTTTTAACTAAGTCTGGGCTTATACGGTTAGGTGCAAGATCTGAGATAATAATGTAGTATAATTATTAATATAAAATTGTGCTGTGCTTCATCCTACCTACGAATAGTCAAATTTCGTAGTTTTTTGATGTGAATGTGTAAAAATCTACTACTGTTTTTACACTAGTGTTTTGTTTGGCTTCCTGAAAGTGAAAGAAAATAAGATGAAATAGGAGCGATTGCCTTTCTTATGATTAAGAAATCGGTAATAATGTTGATTTCATACCAGAGCAGTTAAAATACTCAGTAATATACTTATAAGAGTTGGATAAACACGAACCAAACTCATATCTGTATGTCAATAGTAAGATGATCTAAAACTTAGATATCGTACAAATAGAGAGCGTACAAAGAGTTAAGCAAAGGAGTTTGTTATGGATTTCTTAACAAAACCAACAAAAATCACATCTGTATGCTGATAGTAAGATGATCTAAAACTTAGATATCGTATAATTAGAGAGCGTACAAAGAGTTGAGCAAAGGAGTTTGTTATGGATTTCTTGACTAATTTACTTCGTATAGCCTGTTCAGGAGGAGCTGCGTATTTTCAGTCTCGCAGTATACGAGATCCAATGACTCGACTGTCTACTTTAATAGAGGCTCAACAAGTAGAATACGGGGCCGCTTATTTTATTGAAGCACTCACCAAAAGAGCAACTTTGGAAGGAGATACTTGGCTTGCGAAAAATCTCACTCTCCATGCTATGGATGAGATGAATCATGGCAAAATATTTGACCATGCTCTCAAACAGTTAACACAAGAAAAGCTAGAAAGACCCCGCAACCCATTCTACACAGTTTACTTAGAAGGCTACGCACAACAAGACTTACAGCCTGAAACTGTAGAATGGACTGTGTTTATGGGTAGTATGTACGTCTTAGAGCGGGATTCCAGCCGCGAGTTTCTTCATATGGCTAATGCTATACCAGAAGAGAATCGTTGTCTAATTAACCTCAAAAAAGGAATGTTGAAAATTGCTGAGGATGAGAAGTATCATGCTGCCTATCTCTATGAAGGAATGCAACGTCGAATGGGTTCTGCTGTGGATAAGTGGGTAGATGAATGGCGTACCCGCCAAGTCAAGGCTATTTTAGCAATCACAGGCGATTTCATTCTCGGTTCAGAACGACCTGCTATGCCTCAAGATGGTTCTCTCTTTTCTTGGTCTTAGGGCGTGTTTTCAAATTCAGTAGCTCACAAACTTTTCTAAGCTTGCGCAATAATAAGGCTTTAAGCGTATATAAAAGTCCAAACAGCACTTATTTGAGAGCAATCGCTTTGAGTTCTCAAGCGCGATATCGCCTGAAGTCCTGAATTAGAGAGACTTTTTTCATGCCCATGTACTTTGCTGAGATGTCCATGTGACAAGGCTTATAAAAAACTTTGTAAGCTACTGAAATTCGTTATATGTGGTAATGATGAACCGAAGAGACTAAAATAACGAAAGAATTTTTAAATTTGTCATTTTCAAGAATTAGAAGGAATTTATTACAGTTAAGGAGATTAACTCATCATGAGTCTAGCATCAATTAATCTGCCTAAGGTGTTACGAGGAGGTTTCGATTTTAATGAAGCTATCTTACTGTCAAAAATGTCTAAGCGAGCATTCAAAATTTATCCAGATAGCTTCGGCAGAATTGAAGGTCAAGATATTAGAGATACTTACAATGCTTCATACAAACATGAAGATTGGGAATTTATCTATGGTATTCACAACTTCATTAGAAATTTACGAGGATTTATTCTCAAGAAAAAAAATTCAAATCACTATGCGATCGTCTTTCGCGGAAGTGTTGTAACCCAGCAACAATCTATAGACTTAACAAACTTTTTATCTGACTTTAACTCAAACTTAATTAATTATGGAGAAATCGGAAATATATATGGAAAACCGATCAAAGTTGTGGAGGGAACTTATCTAGATTATGAATCTATCAAACAAGAGATTTTACTCTTTTTTAAAGTCATTGCTTTAGCAAAAATTGAAGCAAAGGATTTCTTTTTTATCAACAATGAACAAATAAGTTTTGAGCAAAAAATTGCAATGGCAGTTGCTTTAGCAGCAGCTAGTGGTATTGTTTTTGGAGAAGAGTTTGAACAAATACTTTTGGGGCTAATCTCAAACTATATTAATAATTTTCAGACAGTAACTGTAAATGAGCTTGATAATTTAAAAATCCAACCTGTAGATGATTCTTCAAATCAGATTAATTTTCAAGAATTAATATCTAAAATTAAGCATCTTCAGTCTGCAAATCTTATTATAGATGGCAGGAGTCAAAGTATCATAGGTAGAAAGGCAGAACATATTAATATTTATGTAACCGGTCATAGTCAAGCAGCTTGCATTGCAAATTTTTGTTCTCTTTCATTAAAGCAGCATTTAAATGACTTTCCAAAATTATCTTATCGACTTAAATGTTACACTATAGGTGGCATTAAAGTTGGCAATCAAGCATTTGCTGATTTTTACAATGATCTTGTTGGAATTAGATATAGTTACAGGATAGAAAACGTACTAGATCTCCAGAAAAATATGCCATTTGGTACTTTGTACCCCCTCAATCTTTTCGTAAGTAATGGATTTACTAGGGGTGAATATCATTTAGAAGATTATGCTTTTGTGGGAATTCCACATTATGTAATAGGTTTCGGTATTCAAAACTTCAAAGTTGATTTTACTGGAGCCTTGACTTTCATGTTAGGAATGCCGTTCCCTCATGGTTTTGATACTTATATTCAACTACTTGAGGAACAACAGGCAGGGATCAGAATGTTGATGCAACCAATCAATGGGATCTTGTCTGACTTTTTACAGGATTATCTTCGAGAGCAAGAGGTAGATATTGTGGAAAATGTAAAGAATTATACTCATTTTGTACAAGAAGATTTATCATTAGAAATTGATGACCTTAAAAGATTTTTGGACGAAAAGATTGGAAATCAACTAAAGAGCGAAAATCAAAATAGCAACAAGATTACTAAAAACCCTAGCAGCAATACATAGCAGCTATGTCAGTACCGTTTCATTCTGTTTTAGATTGTTCGACTAGTTAATCATGAAAAAGTCGTTGCTATCAATTCTTGCCTGTCCTCGATGTGAAGGAGAAATAGAACTTAAACCAGGAGAAACTATTAAAAATGGTGAGGTAATTTCTGGCTCTTTACAATGTTTGAACTGCGGACTTGGATTGCCTATAATTGAGGGAGTTCCTTGTATGCTATTGCCTGAACAACAACAACAAGAATTAGAGGGATTTACATCCCAATGGCAGTATCGATTTTCGGGAAAATTTGAAGGGGCAAGTTCACTTTATGGCTCAAATCCAGAGGATAGAATAGAGCACATTTTAGCTAAATTTGTCTGTCCCATACAGCCAAATGAATGGATATTAGATGCTGGGTGCGGTTCGGCTGAAATGACCTTTGCTATGGCGCAGAAAAATCCTCAAGCACAGATAGTTGGACTCGAATTAAGCAAAGCAGTACGTTTAGCGGCTCGTCAAGCAGGTAGTGTAGCTAATATCCATTTTGTCCAAGGGGATGTGATGAATCCTCCATTAAAAAAAACAACTTTTCGGAAAATTTATTCTATGGGGGTTTTACATCACACTAGCAATACTAAAACTGCCTTTGAACATGTAGCTTCTTTACTTTCAAATTATGGTGATATGGTCATTTGGCTATACCCTGATCCGCTAGAATCTCCTGCTAACATTCCTTATTACGCGGTTCGGGATGTGGTGTTTATGGGAATGGGGCATAAAATTCCATCTGAACTACGCTTTTGGTCGATCAGAACGTATTCATTGGCGATATTGCCTCTGATTATTGTGGCGAGATTTTTTTGGAAATACTTTTTTGATTTTGGTCAAAAAATGGATTGGTTTTTATTACAAAATCATAGTTTTGAAGAAATAAACGAAGCTACTTCATTTTGGGAAAAATTAGATTTATTAGAAACTTATCAAACAATTTGTTTTTGGTTATTTGATGATATTACTCCTGAATTTCAGTTTCGTCATAAAAAGCAAGAAGTAATCCAATGGTTTCAAGAGAATAAATTTGACGAAGTTCATGCTGATAATATTGGGACTTATTGGGGTAAGCGCTTGGTAAATAATTAAATTGGCTGCTATTAAAGACAACAAGACGTAGAAACTTTAAAAGGAAGTAGAATTCTACTCCCAATTTGCTCCATAACATAAGTTTAAAGTTGTGAAATTGATAAATGACTGTTAACTAAATAATTTCACGTAAGATTAATTTTCAGTTCAATTTCAAATGGGTTGTCAAAATTTCAAGGATACATCTGCTAGAGGATGAAAGAATGCAAAACCAGGTTAAAAGGCTACGCTATTTCAACATTTTTCTAGATTCTATTGAGCAGAAAGACGACGATCTGATAACAGCCTTCGGGCATCATGTCCACTGGGGTTATTGGAAGTCTACCAGTTTAGCTAATAATTCCGTTGACGACTTTAGAAAAGCAGCTGAAGAACTATCTTGTCAAATGTCTACAGCAGCAGGGGTAGCAGATAATCAAAGTGTGCTTGATGTCGGCTGCGGGTTTGGAGGGACTATCGCCAGCATCAATGAAAGATTTAAGCAGATGAATTTGGTAGGTGTGAATATTGATGATCGGCAAATAGCTAGAGCAAGACAACAAGTGAAAGCAGCCGAAACAAATCAGGTGGAATTTGTCGAAGCTGATGCCTGCAAGCTACCATTTGCAGATGCTTCTTTTGATGTAGTTTTAGCAGTTGAATGTATCTTTCACTTTCCGAGTCGGGAACTCTTTTTTAAAGAAGCTAGGCGAGTGCTGCGTCCCGGAGGTAGGCTGACAATTTGTGACTTTATCCCTGTAGATATGTTGATGCCTGGTTTGGGTATATTGGACTTCTTTATGGGAGATTTTCTCACCCAAACTTATGGACAAAGTAATCTCCGCTACAACTACAGCTTAAGTGACTACGAAAAACTAGCTCAGAAAACAGGGTTTCTTCTGTCACAACAACGAGATATCACGGTTAATACCTTACCGAGCTATGAAATTACTCGCCAGTTAATGCGGAAAGCAACACCCCCAGGTATAGGAGCAGAAATCGATAATTTGGTTAACCAAGCAATGGAATGGGTAAGCCGCCAAGGTTTATTGCGCTACATGATTTTTTCATTTCAGATTGCTTAGTCGAAATTAAAACGCAGATGAACCTACTAGATTACATACTTCACTTAATTTGTTCTGGAGTATCGGCTTATTTAGCAGCTTACCTAATCCGCGATCCGATGACTCGCCCTGATGCTTTAGCTGAAGCAGAAATAGCTGAATCTGGTTCAGTCCCCTATTTTGCTGCTCTTAGTCAAAGAGCAGCAAAAGAAGGCAATAGTTGGTTAGCAGAAAAACTCGCTGCTCATAGCGCCGATGAAGAAAGACACGGCAAAATATTCGCCTATGCTCTCAAACAACACATTGGAGAAAATTGGGAAAAACCCAAACGCAACCCTTTTTATACAGTATATTTGGAAGGGTATGAGCGCTCCCAACTCCAGCCCCAAATAGTAGACTGGCAAGTTTTTATGGGCAGTATGTACATTCTAGAGCTAGACGCGAGCAAAGAAATTGCGCGGATGGCTAGAGTTTTACCAGAAACTGATCGCCTGTCTGCAAACTTGAAAAAAGGGTTAACTAGCATTGCTAAAGATGAAACCCGCCATGCGGCTTACCTCTATGAAGCGATGCAAAGACAGATGAGCGCTGCTGCTGTAGAACATTTAATAACTGAATGGCGATCTAAACAAATTAAAGCAGCCTTAACTATAGCTACAGATGTATTAATCGGTAAAGAACGCCAGCTTATGCCACAAGACGGTTCGCTCTATTCCTGGGTGTGAGCTGTCCGCCCCATTTTTTAGCAAATTGACCAGTTAAGTGCATGAACTTACTAAACTACACTCTATATCTGATTTGCTCTGGTGCTAGTGCCTATCTATCTGCCCGCAACATCAGAGATCCGTTAACTAGACGGCAAGCTTTAGCTGAGTATCAAGTTGGGGAATCAGGAACGGTTCCTTATCTGAAAGCACTCAGCCAAAGAGCAACCAAGGAAAACAATTCCTGGTTAGCCAAGAACCTGGGTAGCCACGCAGCAGATGAAGACCGTCACGGCAAAATCTTTGGTCATGCCCTCAAGCAAATCTTAGAACAGGAAGATAAAAACCAAATTAAACGACTGCCGGAAGTAAGTAGTGTTGAATTAACCCCTTCTGGAACTTTTTACACTGCTTACTTACAGGGATACCATAAGAAAGATTTAACAGCAGAAACCATTGATTGGATGGTGTTTTTAGGTAGCCTGTACATTTTAGAACTAGATGCGAGTAAAGAATTCGTGCGGATGGCCAATGTTTTGCCAGAAGACGATCGCCTGAGTGCTAACTTGAAAAAAGCGATTATGAGCGTGGCCAATGACGAAGTTCGTCATGCTGCTTATCTCTACGAAGCTATGGGTCAACGCCTCAGTCCATCTGGAGTAGAACAGTTGATCGATGAATGGCGGACTCGTCAAGTGAAAGCTTCGTTAGCCACTGCCAGCAGTGCTATTTTTGGCGGACAAAAATCTCCGCCACTGCCAGAGGGAGTTTTATATTCCTGGATCTAGCAACTAGCATCAATTCAGGTAGTAATTTGTGCCATTCGACTTATAGACTGTAACAAAATAGTTTTATATAGAAATTTAATATTTCTGAGGAGAGCTATGTTAGATATTATTAACCGGTATGCTCATGGATTTGTAGCTATACCTATAATCGTAGCTTGCAAAAAAAATGGTTTGTTTGCTTTGTTACAGAAGCAGGGTAGCCTAAATTTAGAGCAGATGGTAAAGCGGCTGAATGCTAATAGCGGACATCTGCAAGTGGCTTTACGAATTTTGCGATCGCTCCATTGGCTAGCTGTAGATGGAGATGGAAAATATAGTTTGACAGATAAAGCAAAAGCTGATCAAGAAATTCCGCTAGATATTACTGACATATTCTCCTTACCAATCGAGGCTTACTTAAAAACAGGACAACCGCGAAATTTGTTACGACCTTGGCTTGATCGCTCTCGCCAAAAGTGGCAGCTTAGCGATCCTTTATTGGTTGATTTTTTAGATGGAATTTTATTAATAACTATTTTAAATGCTCTCAATCAAATATTCTCGATTAAGAATTCAATTGATTGGATAAAAAAACTGCCTGAACCAGTCAAAACAGAGATAATAGAGTTATTTCAGCAAAGAAGATGGTGTGAGTACCGTAAAAACCAACTATTCCTCACTAAAGCTGGTCAATTTATTTTAGATAGGGTATTAATTACTGCTATAACTGCATCATATAAGCCGATGCTTTCCCAAATGAAAGAATTGTTATTTGGCGACTCTAAGAGAGTATTTAAACGGGATGTTACGGGAAAAGAATTACATTTAGATAGAACTTTAAATGTAGTGGCTAGCGGCTTTCAACATGAAAAATACTTTGCTGATTTAGAAGAAATTATTATTGCTATTTTTAATCTGACACCCTATGAACAACAGCCAAAATATGTAGCTGATATGGGCTGCGGTGATGGAACGCTACTTAAACGAATTTATCAAACAATTAAAGATAAATCTGCGAGAGGTAAAGTATTACATCAATATCCCTTATGGGTGATCGGATGCGATTACAATCAAGAGTCTTTACAAGCAACCGAGCGCAACCTAACCAAAATTCCTCATTTGACGCTCCAAGGAGATATTGGCGAGCCGGTAAAATTAGTTGAGGATTTACAAAAACTAGGCATTAAAGATCCAGAAAATATTTTGCACGTTCGTTCTTTTTTGGATCATGATCGCCCATTTATACCAACCAAAGATATCGCTAGAGAACAGGGGCGAGCGCATTTACCTTACCAATGTGTTTCCGTTGACAAATCGGGTAGCCTCATTTCTCCTCCTACTGCTGTTCAAAGTTTAGTAGAACACCTAGAACGCTGGGCAGAAATTGTTAATCATCACGGATTAATAATATTAGAAGTTCACAGCCTTGATCCAGAAGTTGTTTATACTTTCTTAGATCGATGTGAAAACTTACATTTTGATGCCAATCAAGCTTTTTCCATGCAACATTTGGTAGAAGCTGATGTATTTATGATGGCAGCTGCCGAAGTAGGACTGTTTCCTAAAAATAAATTTGGACGCAAATATCCGAAAATTTTTCCCTTCACACGCATTACCCTAAATTGGTTTGAAAAAAGATCCTATACGATTCGACAACCAAATTTATCAGACTTACCAGCTTTAGTTAAATTAGAAGCCGAATGCTGGACTGAAGCTTTAAGAAGTTCAAGGGCAGAACTGGAAAGACGGTTAGAACGTCAACCTGATGGGCATGCAGTTTTAGAAATTAATGGCGAGATTGTTGGGGTAATTTATTCCCAAAAAATTGCTGGTATAGAGGTACTAGAAAACACTACATTTACAGCAGTTCCTTCCCTCCACCAACCAAAGGGGAAGACTATTCAATTATTAGGAATTAGCATCTTACCGCAAATGCAGGATCGGGGATTGGGCGAACCCTTTTTAGAATTTATGTTAAATTGGTTTGCTCTTAAAGGCAGTATTGATCGAGTGGTTGGGGTTACTCGATGCCGCAACTATCATCAATATGCCTCGATAACAATGGCAGAATATGTACAACTTCAAAACCAACAAGGACAACGCTTAGATCCCATTCTCCGTTTTCACTGTGGTCGCGGTGCAACCATTCGACAGTTAATTGTCAATTACCGCCCAGAAGATACAGAAAATTTGGGAATTGGCATTTTAATTGAATATGACTTGCAAAATTATAAAATTAATCATGCTACTACCAATAAACTAGAAGCAGTTAGCAACGCTAAGGAACAATCTTTCTATTCCATCATCAAAACTTGCGTTTTATCCGTAATCGGGGAAAGCCGCCAAGCTGCTTTTGATGCTAAACGTCCTTTAATGGAAATAGGTTTAGATTCCCTAGAGTTGTTAGAACTAAGATCGCTGTTAAGTCAAAAGTTGGGCATAGAACTAGAACCGACTTTCTTTTTTCAGTACGGAACTCCAGAAGCGATCGCTAACTATTTTAAACAGCAACTATCAGGGAAAGCATCAGTAAAAATTGCCGCCCCAGAAATTCAGCTTAAACCAACCCCATCTGCCGAAGTTTCAGCATCACACTACCGGCAATCATTGTTAGAACCAATCGCCATTATTGGCATTGGATGTAGATTTCCGGGAAATGCAGATAACCTTGATTCCTACTGGGAGTTATTGCGTCAAGGAAAAGATGCGATCACCCTTATTCCAGCTGAACGCTGGCAGGAAATGCCTGCGAAAATAAGCAGTCAATGGGGCGGCTTTCTCTCTCAAGTAGATCTATTTGATGCCGCGTTTTTCCGAATTTCCCCTAGAGAAGCCAACTTACTCGATCCTCAACAAAGAATTTTACTAGAAGTGACTTGGGAAGCTTTAGAAAATGCTGGCATAAATCCACAAACTCTAGCCGGAAAATCAACTGGCGTTTTTGTCGGTATTTTTTCCCACGATTATGAATGGTTGCAACTTCAACAAAATCAACACCAAGATTTTGATACTTATTTTGCTACTGGCAATTCAGTTGCAATGTCAGCTGGGCGAATAGCTTACACTTTCGGCTTGCAAGGACCAGCTGTTGCCGTTGATACCGCTTGTTCCTCGTCTTTAGTAGCAATTCATTTAGCTTGTGCCAGTTTGCAACGAGGCGAATCCGATTTAGCCCTAGCATCAGGAGTAAATTTGTTATTATCTCCTGAATTAAGCATTTCCTTTTCCCAAGCAGGAATGCTATCCCCGGATGGACGCTGCCAAACCTTTAATGCGACGGCTAACGGATATGTGCGGAGTGAAGGATGCGGAGTGGTAGTTCTCAAACGACTATCAGACGCGATCGCAGATCGAGATAACATTCAGGCGATTATTCGGGGTACGGCAATCAATCAAGATGGTTCTAGCAACGGTTTAACTGCACCCAATGGACTTGCGCAAGAAGCAGTCATTCGTCAAGCTTTAGCCACAGCACAAATCTCTCCCCAACAAATTTCTTATGTAGAAACTCACGGTACAGCGACACCTTTGGGCGATCCGGTGGAAGTCAAGGCATTACAAGCAGTGTATGGAAAGGATAGAACTAGAGAATTAGTGATCGGTTCGGTAAAAACTAATATCGGACATACCGAAGCAGCCGCTGGAATTGCTGGACTGATCAAAGTAGTTTTGGCAATGCAACATAAGTATATTCCCAAACACCTGCATTATCGCCAAATTAATCCCCACATTACTTTAGAACAAATTCCCGCAGTAATTCCCACCGCCGGACAAGTTTGGCAATCAGAAGAAGCTAGCCTGTTTGCTGGTATTAGTTCTTTTGGTTTTAGCGGCACTAATGCCCACGCCATTTTAGAGTCAGCACCGCCAATAAAATCAAAAATTACCGAAGTAGAGTTACCTTACCACATTTTTAAAATTGCTGCTAAAAGCGATAATGCATTGAGACAACTCATTCAAAAACATATTGATTTCCTCGATACTCATCCAGAAATATCTCTAGCAGATTTATGTTTTACTGCTAATATTGGTCGCGCAGATTTTGATTATCGGTTAGCGGTTGTAGCTGATTCTCTACCCCAGTTGCGTCAGGAATTACTAAGCGCAATTCCACAGCATTTTCAACAGCAAAAAATTGCTTTTTTATTTACGGGGCAAGGGTCACAGTATATCGGGATGGGACGGGAACTATACGAAACGCAACCCGTTTTCCGTCAAGCCCTCCACCGTTGCGCTGAAATTCTAGCTGCTGATTTAGAATATCCTTTGTTAGAAGTTATTTATACAGATTCGCAATTAATCCATCAGACGGCTTATACTCAACCTGCTTTGTTTGCCATTGAATATGCTTTATATCAACTTTGGCAATCTTGGGGTGTCCAACCAGATATTGTCATCGGTCATAGTGTTGGCGAATACGTTGCTGCTTGTGTCGCTGGAGTATTTAGTTTAGAAGATGGGTTAAAACTAATTGCTAAACGCGGACAGCTGATGCAATCATTGCCAGAAGATGGAACAATGGTGGCAGTATTTACTGATGAAAGTACGATTGCCCAAGCTATAGCAGCTTACCCAACAGAAGTAGCGATCGCGGCTTTTAACCAACCAGATAGCATAGTAATTTCTGGCAAAGCGCAAACAATGCAAGGCATAGTTTGCATCTTAGAAGCTAGAGGAATTAAGGCTGTTCATTTATCCGTATCTCATGCCTTTCATTCTCCTTTAATGAACCCGATCCTAGACTCCTTTAGGGAAGTTGCAGCCACTATTACCTATCACACTCCATCTATAGATTTAGTTTCTAACCTGACTGGAGAAATGGCGGCGGCTGACATTACTACTCCTGAATATTGGTGCCGTCATCTGCGCCAACCAGTGCAATTTCATCAGGGTATGAAGACTTTGCAGCAGCAGGAAGTAACCATTTTCCTAGAGTGTGGGGCTAAACCCATTTTATTGGCAATGGGTCGTAGCTGTTTAACATCCGTAAATCAAGATTATATCGATTTCGTTGGATTGCCCAGTTTACATCCCCAGAGTTCTAACTGGCAAACATTATTATCGAGTTTAGCAGCACTATATTCGCGTCAAGTTAACATTAATTGGGCTGGTTTCTATCAAGATTATTCCTATAATCGCATCACTCTACCTACCTATCCTTTTGAACAACAAAGGTATTGGTTAGAAAATACCCTCGCTTCACCAGCTTTGACTAATGTTGAGCGCTACCAACATCCTCTTTTAGGAAATCGTCTGTATTTAGCGGGAAGTGATGAGATTCGGTTTCAATCATATATTACTAAGGATCGCCCTGCTTACTTAGCACAGCATTGGGTGTACGAGTTTCTGGTAGTTTTCGGTGTTGCTTATTTAGAAATGGCTTTAGCGGCTGGGGTAGCAGTTTTCAAATCTAGCTGTATATCAATTACAGATGTCGCGATTTTGAGAGCATTAATTTTACCAGAAAATCAAGGTCACAACCTACAAATACTTTTAAATCACGAAAGTGAGACTGCCGCTAAATTTCAAGTTTTTAGTACCTCAGACTTGGACTCTAAAAATTGGACGCTACACGCTGACGGAAAAGTACAGAAAGAAACTTTATTAAATTCGCCAACACCAATTAATTTAACTGCTTTACAGTCTCGATGCAGTCAACAGATTGACTTAGATACTTATTACCAAAAAATGCAGGTTTATTATGGACCCGATCTCCGTAATATTCAACAATTGTGGCAGGGTGAAGCAGAGGCTTTGGCAGAAATTAAGTTACAATCAGTTTATATTTCGGAAGTCAAAAATTATCAGTTACATCCGGCTTTGTTAGATGCTTGCTTCCAGGTAGTTTTTGCTTTGTTATATCAAAATGAAAGCCTTGATGATCCATTTGTACCTGTAGGCTGTCAGCAACTTAAAGTTTACCGCACTCAAGTCGATCATGTATGGAGTCACGTTAAACTCCATCCCACTAAAGAGTTACAACAAACCAACCGCACTGCTGATTTAGATTTAATCGCTCCTGATGGAGAATTAATTGCTAGTGTTCAAGGTTTACAATTCAAACGTGCTAGTCGTCAAGCTTTATTAGGTAGTTTACAAACTAATTGGAAAGATTGGCTCTATCAAATAGAGTGGCAAGCTAAATCAAATCAAAATTCACCCAGCCCAATTCAAAATTGGAGATTAGGGAGAGGGGAAGACAAGAAAGAATTTCATCAGAACATCCTTGATTTATCCGTTGCCAAGCTTATTCCTTCATCCTCGTTAGATGAAATTGAAAAAAATACATTATTAACGGAAATTGAGAATTTCAGTATTAGCTACGTACTGGATGCTTTCGAGAAAATGAGTTTTCATTTATCTCCAAAGATGCAATTTTCTGTAGAAGAAATAACCAGAAAACTAGGAGTACTTGAACCTCATCGTCGCCTATTAGAACGGCTACTTGAGATGTTATCTGAAGTAGGGATATTGGCAAAAAATAACGGGATATGGCAAGTAATTAGTACACCAGAATCACAAAAGCTGCCATCGTTACCAGATTTATTAAGGCAATATCCTCACCTCATAGCCGAGTTAACCCTATTAGAAAGATGCGGAACTAAACTCGCCGAAGTGTTACAGGGTAAATGCGATCCACTACAATTATTATTCCCCAGTAGCGATCTCACAAATCTAACTAATCTATATCAGCATTCAGCCACTTTTAAAGAGATGAATCTGGTAGTGCAAAAAGCACTTGCGGCAGTACTAGCATCTCGCACTTCAGCCGAAAAGATCCGCATTTTAGAAATAGGTGCGGGAACTGGGGGCACTACTGCTTACATTTTGCCAGAACTACCAACAAACAAAGGAGTAGAGTATGTTTTTACTGATATTTCTCCTTTATTTACCGCTAAAGCTAAGGAAAAATTCAGCGATTATAACTTTATCCGCTATCAAGTATTAGATCTTGAAGCCGATCTCAAATTCCAAGGATTTAGCACTCAAAAGTACGATATAGTTTTAGCTGCCAACGTTTTCCATGCGACTAGGGATTTAAAACATAGCTTAAACCAAGCGCGACAATTGTTATCGCCGGGTGGAATGTTAATTCTGCTAGAAGGAACAGCACCGAGGCGGTGGATAGATTTAATTTTTGGGTTAACTACAGGTTGGTGGAAGTTTAGCGATCGCGATCTGCGCCCCAAACATCCACTTATGTCTAGTCAGCAGTGGGAAAAATTATTGTTAGAAACGGGGTTTAGTAGCGTTAAATCTTTACCAGGAGAAACTTCAACTGACACATCTCTATTCCCACAAACAGCGATTTTAGCTCAAGCTAGTTCAGACAAGCACTGGCTGATTTTAGGTGATCGCCAGGGTATGGGTGAGGAACTAGCAAAACAATTGCAATCTCAGGGTGAGAAATATACTTTAGTGTTTGCTGGTAATCAATACGAGCAAGTAGGCAATCAAGAATTTACCATTAATCCAGCACAGGTAGAAGACTTTCATCAACTATTCAACGCTATCAGCCAACAACAGATTCCTTTACATGCAGTCATAAATTGTTGGAGTTTAGATACACCAATCAGCAACATCACCCTTACTGAATTAACAGCCGCTTCCCAAAGGGGATGCGGTAGCACCCTCCATCTAGTCCAAGCTTTAGTAAGGGCAAACGACCGAGATTTGGTACTTTCCCCACCTCCTGCTTTATGGTTAGTTACTCAAGGGGCGACACCAGTTATAGCGGGAGAAACAATCCCTCAAATCGCTCAATCTTCCCTGTGGGGAATGGGCAAAGTTATCAATATAGAACATCCAGAATTACAATGTACCTGTATTGATTTAGACCAAAATATCACAATTGAGGAAAATGCGACAACTTTACTCGCAGAAATTTACGCCTCAACCCCAGAAAATCAAATTGCTTTGCGTAACGGTAATCGGTATGTATCTCGGTTAGTCAATCAACCTCAGGCGCTTCAATCGCCACCGATTCGCTTCAGCAGCGAGAAAACTTATTTAATTACGGGCGGCTTTGGCGGTTTGGGGTTGGTAGTGGCTAATTGGTTAGTTAAGAAAGGAGTAAAAAACTTAGTTTTATTGGGGCGTAGTGGTGTTAAACCTGAACTTGCCGATCAATTAGCCAAATTAGCTCAAGCTGAAGTCAGAATTGAGCTAATTCAAGCCGATGTCTGCGATAAAGAACGTATGACACAAGTGATTGCAGACATTGAGCGCAGAATGCCACCATTAGGAGGAATTATTCATGCAGTGGGAGTCCTAGACGACGGAACTTTACAGCAGTTATCTTGGCAGCGTTTCGCTAAAGTGATGGCTCCTAAAGTAACAGGAACTTGGATCCTACACGAATTAATAGGCGATCGCCCGATAGACTTAATTCTATTTTCTTCTGCTGCTTCTTTACTCGGTTCTGCAGGTCAAGCTAACCATGCGGCGGCTAATGCCTTTTTAGATGCCCTAGCTTATCAACGCCATGCTCAAGGATTACCAGGATTGAGTATTAATTGGGGAGTTTGGACTGAAGTAGGGGCTGCTGCCCAAGGGGAAATTAGCGAACAATGGCAGAGTAAAGGCATTAATTCCATGACTCCTGAACAAGGATTGCAACTATTGGAATATCTATGCGAACAACCTCCGATCCAAGCAGGTGCAGTGGGGATTAATTGGGCGCAGTTCATTGCTAAAAGAGGTGCTGCCCCGTTTTGGGAAAACTTCCACCAAGTAGCGGTAACGGATCGATCACCGACAAAACCCGTTAATTGGCGACAGCAACTTCAACAAACTCCACAGAGCGATCGCCGAGAAGTATTAGGCAATTGTGTTCGCACTCAGGTAGCAAAAGTTTTAGGTTTAAACTCTCCTGAATCTGTAGATTGGCAAAAAGGTTTCTTCGATTTGGGGATGGATTCGCTTACTTCTATTGATTTGCGAAATCGCTTGCAAACTACTTTAGATGTCTCTTTACCTGCAACCTTGGCTTTTGATTATCCAACAGTAGCAGCTTTAGTTGATTATTTGATTTCAGAAGTGCTATTGCCAGAATTTGCTGCTCCACCCACTATCAAATCATCGGCTCAGCCAGTATTAATTGAGCCCACTTCAGAGTTATTAGATGTAGACAATTTATCAGCTAACGAACTTGAAGCTTTGTTGATTAGTAAGTTAAACAGTTTAAATTATTAAACAAGGGCAAAGATGAACTCAGAATCAAATCAATCTTTATCAACTATGCGGCGGGCGTTGATGGCTTTGTCAGATATGCAAGCCAAGCTCAACGCGGTAGAATCAACCAAGACGGAACCAATCGCAATCATCGGTATGGGTTGTCGTTTGCCAGGACGAAGTGATAATCCGGCAGCTTTTTGGGAATTAGTCAAAAATAAAACTGATGCCATTACCGAAGTACCGAGCGATCGCTGGGATATTGATACTTACTACTCCAGTAATCAAGATGTTCCCGGAAAAATGAATACCCGTTACGGGGGATTTATTGGCAATGCAGACAAATTTGACTCTCAGTTTTTCGGAATTGCCCCCCGTGAGGCAGTGAAACTCGATCCACAACAGCGTTTGTTATTAGAAGTTACCTGGGAAGCTTTAGAATCTGCCAATATAGTACCAGAAAATATCATTGGTAGTGCCACTGGTGTCTTTATTGGAATTAGTACCTTTGATTATGCGATGCGGCTGTTTGGGGCAGCTAGTCCGAGTTGTATTGATGCTTACGCGGGAACGGGTACGCTGTTAAGTCCGGCGGCTGGACGTATATCTTATCTATTAGGTTTGAACGGACCGAGTATGGCGGTGGATACTGCTTGTTCTTCTTCTTTATTAGCAGTACATTTGGCTTGTCAAAGTTTGCGTAATCGAGAGTGTAACTTAGCTCTAGCTGGTGGTGTTAATCGCTTGTTAGCACCTGGATTAAGTATCAATTTTGCTCAAGCAGGAATGCTTGCGCCTGATGGTCGTTGCAAAACTTTTGATCGTAAAGCAGATGGCTTTGTGCGAGGGGAAGGATGCGGCGCGATCGTTCTCAAACGACTCTCAGACGCATTAGCTGACGGCAACACAATTTTAGCTGTAATTCGCGGTTCGGCGGTTAACCAAGATGGTAGAACTAGCGGTTTAACTGCACCTAATGGTCCTTCTCAACAAGCAGTAATTCGTCAGGCACTCGCCAACGCTAAAATTGCTCCCCATCAAGTAGATTATGTGGAAGCACACGGTACTGGCACATCTTTAGGAGATCCGATCGAAGTTGGTGCTTTAGGTGCAGTATTTAGTCAAGATCGCCCTTCAGAAAGACCTTTAATTATTGGTTCGGTAAAAACTAACATCGGTCATTTAGAAGCTGCGGCAGGAATTTCTAGTTTAATCAAGGTTATTTTGTGTTTGCAACACCAAGAAATTCCCGCTAATTTACATTTCCAACAGCCCAATCCCTATATCCCTTGGAAAGAATTGCCCATTAAAGTTGCTGCCGAAACAATACCTTGGCTGCTAGAAGAAAAACGCCGAATTGCTGGGGTAAGTTCTTTTGGTTTTGCTGGTACAAACGTTCATGTGGTGTTAGAAGAAGCCCCAAATGTAGAGACGCGACGCCAGACGCCTCAACGGGAGCCAGTACTTGATGAGGGTTTCCCTCATCAAGTACTGGCGCAGCACGGCGCTGGCTCAAATTTCGCGTTTGAACAAGATCGTCCGCTACATATTTTGACCATTACGGCAAAAACTCCCCAAGCTTTGCAGCAATTAGCTGGTGAATATGATCGCTTTTTGCAAAAGTATCCGAATTCACCTATAGGAGATCTTTGTTTTACTGCTAATACTGGTCGGTCGCATTTTGCCTATCGATTCAGCGCGATCGCGTCTTCAACTAGTGAATTATCTCAGCAGTTACTTGCTTTTACTCAAGGTCAATCTTTACCTCAGTTGCGCTCAAGTCAGGTATCCTTAAACTCAGTTCCGAAAGTCACCTTTTTCTTTTCAGGAGAACTATCATTCAATCTACCTATTAGTCAGCAGCTTTACGACACTCAACCAGTCTTTCGCCAAGCTTTAGATCGCTGCGCTGAAATTTTAGAGCGTGAACTAAAAATACCATTAATTAAAATTCTTTATTTTCCCCAGAATCTGTCAGATAGCTATACAAGAATTGCTTTTTTTGCTTTGGAGTATGCTTTATGTAAACTATGGCAATCCTGGGGAGTAACACCTAATTTAGTTGTCGGTTATGGCGTTGGAGAGTATGTTGCTGCTTGTGTAGCTGGAGTTTTCAATTTAGAAGATGGATTAAAGTTAGTTGCTGCTCAAAGTAATTCATCTCGCAATTTAGTCGCTAAACAACTAAATTATTCTCAGCCGCGAATTAACTTAATTTCTAGTAAAACTGGAAATCTAATTAAGGATGAAATTTCCAATCCATCTTATTGGCATAGTGAAATTAACGAGCATCCTGATATTCAATCTATTATAAATATAATAATTGCTGTAAAAAGTGAATTTTGTTTAGAAATAGGATTAGGAGCAACTAATAAAAAATTATTGGCATCAGACCGGATTCAATGGTTATCTACTCTGAATCCAAAAAAATCGGATTGGCAAGAGCTTTTAAATAGTTTAGCAGTTTTGTATATTAATGGTGTAGGCATAGATTGGCGTGGATTCGATCAACATTATTTTCGCAACTACTTACAATTACCTACTTATCCTTGGCAAAGACAGCGTTATTGGTTAGAAACTTCCACTTATGATTTACTACCCCAATTATTACTAGAGGGACATCCCTTAATTGGGAAACGCTTATCTTCACCTTTAAAAACAATTCAGTTTCAAAGCTACCTGGCTCGCTCGCAACCTAGTTATCTCTTAGATCATCAGGTTTATAACAGAATAATTTTACCAACCACAGCTTACCTAGAGATGGCTTTGGCTGCGATCGTATCAGTTTGGTCCTCCTCTGATTTCACTATTGAAAATCTTCATATTCAACAACCATTAGTTATCCCCCAAGTCGGACAAATTCAAATTCAGTTAATTTTAACTCCTGAAACTCAAAATAGTTATAGCTTCGAGATTTTTAGCAATGAAATTGTTGGTGATATAGCTTCTGAAGAATGGAGGCTTCATGCTCGCGGTCAAATGGTTAAGATAGCTGCAAAAACGACAGAAGAAAGTCTGATTGATTTGAATATTTGGCAAAATCAGCTAGAATCAATTACTACATTTTATCAACAACTGCAAGATTGGGGCATTGAATTAAAAGCGAGTTTTCAAACTCTCAAAAAAATTTGGCAACAAGGCGATTTGGTCAGAGGTCGAATTGAGTTTCCAGAATTTTTGACCCCAGAAATTAGTAAATATCAATTCCATCCTGTGTTATTAGATGGTAGTTTGCAGGTAATAGTAGCTGCATTAATGTATGAGGGAGCCGCACAAAGTTATTTACCAATAGGAGTAGAAAAATATCAAGTTTACGGTAATGTTGATACCTGTTTGTGGGTCGAAGGAAAACGGCGCTCGCTTGATAATAAATTATCTTACCCAATTTACGATCTACGTTTGTTCAATTCCAATGGAAAAGAAATTGTTACTTTACTAGGAGTTCAATTTCAACCAGTTAGTCAAACGTCTTTCTTAGAAATTAATAGCAACAAAAAAAATAATTTACTTTACAATATCGAGTGGATTAATCAGGTAAATTTTGGCTCTCAATTCAATTTTCCGACTCCTTTAGAAATATACCAAAATCTCAAATCAGAATTAGCTTTACCTCAAATTACAGATGATATATTAACTTACGAAGCTGCTTTGACGAAAATTAATATTTTAGCGGTTACGTATATCATAAAAGGTTTTGATAGGCTAGGGTGGCGCTGGCAATTAGGTCACAAGTTTACTTCAGAAGAATTAGCCCAAAAAATTGATTTAGCCTCAAAATATTACCGTTGGCTCAACCGCATTCTAGAAGTTTTCGCCGAATTTGGATTGATTAAGTCAGGCGATCGCGCTTGGGAAGTCATTCAATTACCCAATTTCATCGACCCCCAAGCTTACCAAATTGAAATATTAGCTGAATGTTCAGAAGCAGAACCAGAATTAACCTTCGTGGCACGTTGCGGCAGTCAATTACCCCAAGTATTAACAGGAGAATGCGATCCTTTAGAGCTGTTATTTCCTCAAGGAGATTTTAACACTCTTAGAGCAATTTATCAGCACTCGCCTGTAGCCATAGTTTGGAATAGGTTAGTGCAAAAAGCTGTAGAATCAGCTATTAAAAAATTCCCTAGCTCTCTAGGGGTGCGAGTGCTAGAAATTGGGGCGGGAACTGGAGGAACGACTGCCGATTTACTGCCAATTTTTCAGCCAGAAAAAACAGAATATGTTTTTAGCGATGCGGCAGCAATCTTTACTACTCAAGCAGCACAGAATTTTGCCGAATTTCCCTTTGTTAAATATCAAGTTTTAGATATTGATATTGCTCCCGAATTGCAGGGGTTTAGCCTCGGACAATATGACATCATCGTAGCTGCTAACGTTTGCCACGCTACAGCAAATTTAAGCCAAACTTTAGGTCATATCAAGAGTTTATTAGCTCCTGGTGGTTTGCTAATCCTACTAGAGGAAACCTTGGCTCAACCTTGGATCGATATTACTTTTGGTTTAACTGAGGGATGGTGGAAATTTACCGATATTGAGTGGCGCAAAAACTATCCTTTATTAAAGACTCAAAAATGGCTTGATTTGCTCTCAGAAAATGGATTTAACAATAGTACTAGTTTAGCTGATGTAGAAATAGGTAAAGAATTTGGTCAACCCAGCTTGATTCTGGCTAAAACTGACTTAGTTAGTCAAGACCAAGCAGCATCAAAGAATTGGCTGATTTTAGCTGATCGTTCAGGAGTTGCACCAGAATTAGAGCAATTACTAAAAATGCGTTCAAACCCTTGCATTTTAGTTTGGGCTGGGACAAAATATCAGCAAATTAGTTCTCATGAATTTTATGTTAATCCCCGTGAGCAACAAGACTTTAAGCAGTTATTAAACGCAGTTCAATTAACATCTATAGATGGCATAGTCCATTGTTGGAGTTTAGATGCTACTGACACTGATTTAGAAGCCGCTGCTTTAATAAGCTGTGGTAGTACCTTACATTTAATTCAGGCTTTGGCTGAAGCAAACTTAGAGAAATTGCCTCCTTTGTGGCTAGTAACTCAAACAGCTACAGCCCCTATTTCTGATGATTTGTGTTCGGGATTAGTGCAATCTCCTTTATGGGGTATGGGGACAGCGATCGCCCTAGAACATCCAGAACTAAATTGCGTTCAAGTAGATTTATCTGGCGAGGATATAGTCGCAGATGTCCAAAGTTTATTTGCGGAAATTTTATTGGTACAGCCTGAAAATCGCATCGCATTTCGTCACGGTAAGCGATGGGTGCCTAGATTAGTTCGCGCCACTCTAACTGATAGAAAACTCTTGACCTTTAGCTCAGATGCCACTTATTTAATTACTGGTGGTTTAGGCGGTTTGGGGTTGGTGATAGCTAAATGGTTAGTGGAACAAGGAGCGCGTCATTTAGTACTAGTCGGGCGTAGCGGAGTGCAACAATCAGCCGAAATCAAGTTAGCAGAATTAGCCGAAATGGGAGCAAAAGTCACCGTCAAACAAGTTGACGTGACTCAATCAGAACAAGTTGCTGAAGTTTTAGCAGAAATTAAGCGATCGCTGCCCCCATTACGAGGAATAATTCATGCAGTTGGGGTACTTGATGATGGCACGATCCAACAATTATCCTGGGAACGGTTTATGGGGGTAATGGCTCCGAAGGTGGCTGGAGCGTGGCATTTACACTGTTTGACTCAAGATTTGCCCTTAGATTATTTTGTGATGTTCTCATCCGTCGCCGCTCTATTGGGTAATGCAGGTCAAGCTAACCACGCTGCTGCTAATGCCTTTCTCGATGCTTTAGCTTACCATCGTAGGGCGATGGGATTACCGGGATTGAGCATTAACTGGGGACCTTGGGCGGAAATTGGAGCCGCTGCTGATCCGCAATTTGAGGAAAAATGGACAACGAAAGGAATGACAACTTTTACCCCAACGGAAGGATTGCAAGTTTTGGAGGAGGTGTTGAGTGGCAATTTCACTCAGGTAGGAGCAGTATCTATAGATTGGTCAAAATTTATGGCTCAACGGGCAGCAGCCCCATTTTTAGCTGAATTCATCACAGCAACCGCCACAGTTAACCTGCCACCAGAAGATTTTCTACAACAATTAACGCAAGTTGCTAGTTACAAACGGCGAGCACTATTAGTCGAACATATCTGTAATCAAATTGCAGGCGTTCTGAGTTTACCTCCATCCGAGATTGATGTCCACTTAGGTTTCTTTGATATGGGGATGGACTCCCTGACATCTATAGAGTTAAGGAATCGTTTGCAAACCAGTTTGTCTTGCAATTTACCCTCAACCTTGGCTTTTAAATATCCAACAGTGGAAAAACTAGCCCAATATCTGACGGAGGAAGTTTTATCTGCGAATTTTGCTGAGGAATATATAGCAGAATCCCCAGTTGACTATCGGGTAAATGAATCTTCAGTTACCTTTGATGGGCAATCAGAAGAAGAACTCGCTAGTTTATTGGCTGAAAAACTAGCCAATATGGATTAATAAGAAACGGAAATATTATGACTAATCAATCACCTGGTTTAGATTATCGCGCTTTAATGAAAGATGCCCTGGTCAAGCTGGAAAAAATGCAAAATCAGCTTACCAGCATGGAACAAGCTAAAACTGAACCGCTCGCAATTATCGGGATGGGGTGTCGATTCCCAACTGGGGCGGATACTCCCGAAGCTTTTTGGCAACTTTTACGTAATGGCGTAGACGGAATTACAGATATTCCCCCAGAACGTTGGGATATTAACGCTTACGACGGTCGCGATCCGAATCAGCCAGGAAAAATTTACGCTCGTGGGGCGAGTTTTTTAAATCAGGTTGATGAATTTGATGCTGATTTCTTCGGCATATCGCCGCGAGAAGCAAACAGCATTGACCCTCAACAAAGATTATTATTAGAAGTAAGTTGGGAAGCAATTGAAAGAGCAGGTATATCACCTGCTCGCCTTCAAGGTAGTAAAACTGGGGTATTCGTAGGTGTAATGAATCAAGATTATGCTCACTTGACTTACGATCCTACTTTAGTTGATACCTATACAGCGGCTGGCAATGCCATTAGTTTTGCATCGGGACGCTTATCTTATTTTTTAGGTTTACAAGGGCCAAGCATTACTTTAGATACTTCCTGTTCTTCCTCTTTGGTAACAGTGCATTTAGCTAGTCAGAGTTTGCGAAATGGAGAATGCGATCTAGCTTTAGCAGGGGGAGTAAATTTAATTATTTCGCCTGTCACCAGCGCCATCGAATGTAAAGCGGGAATGCTATCTCCAGATAATCGCTGCAAAACCTTTGATGCGACAGCTAATGGCTTTGTCAGAGGCGAAGGTTGTGGAGTCATTTTACTCAAGCGACTTTCGGCAGCTATAGCTGATGGAGATCGAATTTTAGCGATTATTCGCGGTTCGGCAGTTAACCACGATGGACGCAGCAGTGGTTTAACGGTTCCCAATCAATTAGCACAAGAAGCGGTGATTCATCAAGCTTTGGAAAATGCCAAAATTGCCCCTAATGCAGTTAGTTATGTTGAAACTCATGGTACTGGTACTGCCTTGGGCGATCCGCTCGAAGTATCGGCTTTAGGTGCAGTCTTTGGTAAAAATCGTTCTTTCCATCAACCTTTATTAATTGGTTCAGTTAAAACTAACATTGGACATTTAGAAGGGGCGGCAGGAATTGCAGGTTTAATCAAAGTGGTACTTGCCCTGCAACATCAACAAATTCCCCCACATTTGCATTTTCATCAACCGAATCCTCAAATTAATTGGTCAAGTTTGCCAATTCAAGTACCTACCGAATTACTGCCTTGGCAAAGTATCAATCAAAGGCACATTGCAGGGGTAAGTTCGTTTGGTGCCAGTGGAACTAATGCTTTTGTTGTTCTCGAAGCTGCGCCAAATCTTCCTACCTCGCTAACGCAATCAAATCACCCTGTTCATCTGTTCGTACTATCAGCTAAAACTACGACCGCACTGCAACAATTAGCCCAGCGTTACCTCGATTATTTAGACACTGACTCCCAACAATCTTTAGGCGAAATCTGCTATACTCTCCAGACCGGACGATCACATTTTCCTTATCGTCTCGGGATTGTTGCTAGTTCTCACCAAGAAGTGCGCCAACAGTTAAGTAGTTTCATCGCTAAGACCTACTCTGGCGCAATTAATAACAAAAAAACACCGAAAATTGCATTTTTATTTTCTGGTCAAGGTTCGCAATATTTAGGGATGGGAAAAGAGCTTTATCAAACCCAACCCATTTTCCGCCAAGCTCTTGATCGCTGTGGGAAAATTCTCAACTCATATTTAGATATCCCCTTATTAGAAATCCTGCATTCAGGTCCAGAAAAATTACAGCAAACAGCCTACACTCAACCCGCTTTATTTGCGATTGAATACGCCCTTTATCAATTATGGCAATCTTGGGGAATTGTACCCCAGGCAGTTATGGGTCATAGTGTAGGAGAATACGTAGCTGCTTGCATCGCTGGTGTATTTAGTTTAGCAGATGGCTTAAAAGTAATTGCCCATCGAGGTCGCTTGATGCAAGACAAGGCTCAAGCAGGTAAAATGGTAGCAGTTTGGGGAAAAGAAAAAATGATTCGCGACGTGATCGCGGATTTTACATCTGTGGCGATCGCTGCTTTTAATGGCTCGGAAAATTTGGTCATTTCTGGAGCATCAACCCAAATCGATCTAATTGTCGCCCATTTAGAAAGAATTGGAGTAAAAACAAAAGAATTAAATGTTTCTGGGGCGTTTCATTCTCCCCTGATGCAAGCAGTTATAGCAGAATTCAGTCAAATTGCTCGGCAAATTAATTATTCAGAACCTCGCTTAGATTTAATCTCTAATTTAACTGGTACTTGGGCAAATGAATCAATTGCCACCCCCGATTATTGGCTAAAACATATTGTTCAACCTATAAGATGGGCTGATGGTATAGATCAATTAATCCAAAATGGCTATGAAATTTTTGTAGAAATTGGCCCCAAACCAACTTTAACAACCATCGGTAAAATCGGTTGGTCAACTGTAGAAATTCCGTGGTTAGCTACTCTCAATCCGCAAAAATCGGATTGGCAGCAAATCCTAGACACTTTAGCTGCTTTGTATGTTAGTGGTGTCACAGTTGATTGGCTGGAATTCTATCGAGATTATCCATCTCGGCGGTTATCTCTTCCCACTTATCCTTGGCAACGCCAAAGGTATTGGGTAAAAACAAAATCATATACAACTATTACCAACAAAGATGAAGCATCAATTATTAATTTAAGTACATCCCATCCAGAAAAGTTAGTTAATCTACTAAAAAACACTGGGCAATTGTCAGAGGTAGAACTAACTCTAGTACCTAAGATTTTGCAACTAATCGCTACCCAGCACCAAGAAAAAAACGCCAGCAAAAGTGAAGATTTGCTTTATGAAATTGAATGGCGAGCAAAAGTTAGTTTTGGCTCTGTAGATCAATGGCTACTAACTCCTCAAGCTATCTATGCAAAAATATCCAACAAAGCTGAACTGCTAAGTCAAACTCGACTTAAGCTTTACAGAAGTGCTATCGAAAAATTAGATATTTTAGCTCTTAAATATATCCTGCAAGCTTTCCAAGAATTAGGATGGCAATGGCAAATTAATCGACAGTATACAACTCTAGAAATTGCTGCCGAAATGCAGATTATTCCGCGATATAATCGCTTACTAAATCGCTTGTTAGAAATTATAGCTTCATCAGGATATTTACTGAATAGAGATAACCATTGGCAAATTGTTAGCATTCCTGAATCCTTACCAGAAGAAAAATTAGAACTTGATTTAATTGGCTTAGAAGCAAGCTTACTCGATTGTTGTAGTAGCCAACTAGCTTCGGTTTTGCAGGGAAAAACCGAAGCAGTAGAATTATTATTCGACTCAAGAAATTCACTAACAGTAAGCCGACTTTATCAAGAATCTCCGGTAGCGTCAGCCATGAATAACCTAGTGCAACAAGCAGTTAAGATAGCACTAGAAAAACTGCCGAAATCTGCAGGAGTCAGAATCTTAGAAATCGGTGCCGGAACTGGGGGTACTACAACTCATCTATTACCAATTTTAAATCCCGAACAAACAGAATATACTTTTACTGACGTGGGGGCAGCTTTTGTCAGTCAAGCAGCCCAAAAATTCCAGACATATCCTTTTGTTAAATATCAAGTATTAGATATCGAAAAAAATCCCATCCAGCAAGGTTTTAGCCCTGAAAAATACGACATAATAGTAGCGGCTAACGTGCTACACGCCACTGAAAATCTACTCACAACCTTAAACCATATCCGCCAATTACTAGCACCAGGAGGATTATTAGTCTTACTGGAAGTGACATCAGCGCAACATTGGATAGATTTAACTTTTGGATTAACTGACGGCTGGTGGAAATTCCAAGATCGAGATTGGAGACAAAATTATCCTTTATTATCGGAAGAAAAATGGCAACAATTATTATCATTAGCAGGATTGGAACAAATAGTAACAATTAATGCTGATGAACAGCCAGGAGAAGATCTAGCTCAACAAGCGGTATTTTTAGCTCTCAATCCTCCCCAACCATTATCTCTATCGACAGCTAAACAATGGCTTATTTTTAGCGATCGCCAAGGTATAGGGGAAGAATTAGCTAACCGCCTGTCCCGTCAAGGGGAAAAATGTACTTTAGTATTTGTCGGTGCTGATTACCAACAGATTGCAGCTAGCCAGTTCCAAGTTAATCCTAGTGATTCAAAAGAATTCGAGCAATTATTCGCAGCCGTCAATCGCCTGTCACCTATATATGGAATTATCCACTGCTGGAGTGTGGATGCGGCTGAGAATGATTTAAAAGCTGCTGCATTATTAAGCTGCGGCAGTACCTTACACCTAATTCAAGGATTAGTTAAAGCTAAATTTACTCAACTACCATCTTTGTATTTAGTGACCCAAGGCGGACAACCAGTAGGATTAGAATCAGTTTCGTCCGTTGCCCAATCTCCGATCTGGGGAATGGGAAAAGTAATCGGTTTAGAACATCCAGAACTTAATTGCGTTCGGATAGATTTAGATCCTCAAGCCGAGATCGGCGATCGCATTACAGAACTTTTAGCAGAAATTACCTCTCCTGGTGCAGAAAATCAAATCGCATTTCGCCAAGGTATGCGTAAAGTACCTAGGTTAGTCCGAAGCCAGTCAACTACCCCTAAGGAATCTTCAATCCATTTCCAGGAAAATAGTACCTATTTAATTACAGGTGGACTAGGCGGCTTAGGATTGCTGGTAGCTCGCTGGATGGTAGAAAAAGGAGCTAAACACTTGGTGCTAGTTGGTAGAAATAGAGCCACACCTTTTATCCAAGCGCAAATTCAACAATTAAAGCAAGCAGGCGCTCAAGTTGTAGTTGCTCAAGCTGATGTTTCATCAGTCGAGCAAAGCACTAATTTATTAATAGAAATCGAACAATCTCTCCCACCATTAAAAGGAATATTTCATGCGGCTGGAATATTAGAAGATAGTACGTTACAGCATTTATCTTGGGAGCAATTCGAGCAAGTTTTAGCAGCTAAAGTATTAGGCTCATGGAATTTACATCACTTGACGAAAGAGCAACCTTTAGATTATTTCATCCTCTTTTCTTCAGCAACTAGTATTTTTGGCAATATCGGTCAAGCCAACCATGCAGCGGCTAATGCTTTTCTCGATGCTTTAGCATACCAACGTCGTGCCCAAGGATTAGCGGGATTGAGTATTAACTGGGGAGCCGTCGCCGAAGTAGGAGCTGCTGCTAACAGTCAACTTGTCCAAAATTTGCAGCAAACAGGAATAGGAACCATCCCGCCCCAAACAGTAGGACAAATCCTAGAAAGATTATTAGCGGACAATGGGGTACAAGTAGCAGTGATTCCCATTAATTGGTCGCAATATCCAACCTCGTACTCGAATTTATCCTTCTGTTCTGAGCTTCAGTCAGTTTCGCTGCTTCAGCAATCACCAACGGTTGAATTGTTACAACAACTTAAAAAATTTCCTCCAGAAAAAAGAAAAATTAAACTAATGGAGCATATTCGCACGCTAGTCGCTCAAGTTTTGGGGTTAAAAACAGTAGAATTAATAGATGATAATAAAGGTTTTTTCGAGATGGGGATGGATTCTTTAACGTCGGTTGAATTGAAAAACCGTATTCAATCTAGCTTAGAATTGCAATTGCCGTCAACTTTAGCTTTTGACTATCCCAACGTCAAAAGCTTAGTAGATTATTTGATGCTGGAATTTTTTCATGTTGCAGTTCCGGATGAAGTGAGAGAAGATGATAATAAAGCTTTGGTCAATGACTTGAATTTTGAAAAATTTTTGATAGATTTAAATGAAATGTCTGATCAAGAAATTGGACAAAGATTTACTCAAGAATCAAGGTAAAAGCAACTTAAATTTACTAAACAAAAACTGGAGTTCTGAAGTTTACAGGAGTGTCTTGGAATGCCGGATCTATCTGAACGCTTGTCGAATATGTCGCCAATGAAGTTGGCGTTTGCTGCTCAACAAGTAGCGTCTCAGCTAGAATTGTTGAAGGCAGAACCCATCGCCATTATTGGTATGGGATGCCGCTTTCCGGGAGGCGCAGATGATCCAGAGGCATTTTGGCAGTTGTTGAAAAATGGGGTGGATGCGATCGCAGAAGTACCCAAACAACGTTGGGATATAGACGATTACTATGACCCCAATCCCGATACACCAGGAAAAATTTCTACCCGTAGAGGGGGATTTTTAAGTCAAGTGGATGGCTTCGATGCAGAATTTTTTGGCATCTCCCCGCGCGAAGCAACTAGTCTTGACCCTCAACAGCGCTTACTATTAGAAGTGAGTTGGGAAGCTTTAGAGAATGCTGCCCAAGCACCAGAGAGATTACTTAATACGGCTACTGGAGTATTCATAGGCATCTGTAACACAGATTATTTAAATTTAATTTCTGACTTAGCAGATAGAAAATACCTTGATGCTTATACGGGTACAGGAAATTCCCCCAGCGCAGCCGCAGGACGTTTATCCTATAGCCTGGGATTAACTGGGGTCAGTGTTGCGGTCAATACTGCTTGTTCTTCATCTTTGTTAGCAGTTCACTTAGCTTGTCAAAGTTTGCGACAACGAGAATGTCGAATGGCATTAGCTGGAGGAGTCAGCTTAATCTTAACACCAGAAATCGGAATTATTTGCTCCAAAGCGCAGATGTTATCTCCGGATGGTCGTTGCAAAACTTTCGATGCGGCAGCTGATGGTTATGTTCGCGGAGAAGGTTGCGGTATAATTGTATTGAAAAGGTTATCGGATGCTTTAGCAGATAAAGATAATATTTTGGCAGTGATTCGGGGTACGGCGGCGAATCAGGACGGACGGACTAGCGGGTTAACAGTACCTAACGGACCATCTCAACAATCAGTTATTCGGCAAGCTTTAGCTAATGGCGGTGTGCTGCCAAGCCAAGTTAGCTACGTGGAAACTCACGGTACGGGTACAGCTTTAGGAGATCCAATTGAAGTCGGGGCATTAGGGGCAGTTTTTGGTAAAGATCGGTTGTCCGATCAACCCTTGCAAATTGGCTCGGTAAAGACTAGTATCGGACATTTAGAAGGTGCTGCTGGTATTGCTGGCTTGATCAAAGTGGTTTTAGGATTGCAACATCAGCAACTTCCTCCCCACCAGCATTATCACCAACCTAATCCTCAAATAGATTGGGAACGGTTGCCGATCACAGTAACGACGCAATTGCAATCATGGTCAGGAATAAACCAGCGTTGGATTGCGGGGGTTAGTTCTTTTGGCTTCACTGGTACTAACGTCCACGTCGTTCTAGAGGCAGCACATACATTAGAACCGCCAGATTTAACCGCAGAACGCCCCTTGCACTTACTAACTTTATCAGTTCAAGACCCTGCTGCTTTACCAGAATTAGCTCAACGTTATTTAAAGTATTTGGAAGCTAACCCGAAGTCATCTTTAGGAGATATTTGCTATACAGCTAATATTGGTAGAAACCACTTTGCGCATCGTTTAGCTTTAGTTGTTAGTTCTCGCGATCGCCTGCAACAACAACTTACAGAATATATCACCGAAACTGTTAACCTAAAGCCAGAACGTGACCAGCGCAAAAATACTCGCCAGATAGCTTTTTTGTTTACAGGTCAAGGTTCGCAATACTTAGGTATGGGGCAAGAACTGTATCAAACCCAACCTACTTTTAGGAAAACTATCGACGCTATAGCTAAAATTTTACGTCCTTACCTGGATGTGCCTTTATTAGAGATTCTCTATTCTCATCCCGACAAATTACAGCAAACAACTTATACTCAACCTGCTTTATTTGCGATTGAATACGCCCTTTATCAATTATGGCAATCTTGGGGGATTAAACCTAGTGCAGTCATTGGTCACAGTTTGGGGGAATACGTAGCTGCTGTAGGTGCTGGGGTGTTCAGTTTGGAAGATGCCCTCAAATTGGTAGTCGTGCGCGGACGATTAATGCATCTTGTCCAAGGGAAAATGGTAGCAGTTTGGGCAGATAGAGAATTAATTGAGAAGTTAATTGCACCTTTTGAATTAGTATCTATCGCTGCCTTTAATGCACCGGAAAGTCTAGTAATTTCTGGAGAGGTAGCTGCAATTGAACAGGTAACTGCGGCTTTATCTCAAATGGGAGTTAAAACAAAAGTTTTAGATATTAATTCAGCTTGTCACTCGCCATTAATGCAACCGATACTAGCAGAATTTCAGCGAGTTGCCAGTAAAATTAATTATGCCGTTCCTAAGTTAGATTTGCTCTCTAATTTAACTGGGTCGTGGGCGGCTCAAGAAATTGCTAGTGCTGATTATTGGGTAAAACATATTGTCAATCCGGTTAGGTGGGCAGATGGAATAAATCATTTAATTGCTGCAGGTTATGAGACTTTTCTAGAAATCGGGGCAAAACCAACTTTAACCGGAATAGGTAAATTAGGATGGGGAACAGACAAATTATACTGGTTAACTAGTCTCAATCCTAAACAATCTGATTGGCAACAAATTTTAGAAAGTTTAGCCGCTTTGTATGTTAGTGGAGTGGCAGTAGATTGGCTGCAATTTGAGCGCGACTATCCCCACAATCGTTTATGTTTACCCACCTATCCTTGGCAGCGCGAAAGTTATTGGATATCAGCCGAATATTTTCCGAAGACAATCGAGTCACCCAAAACTTCGAGCAATCGCATCAATACTTTACTTGATGAAAGATTATTGTTAGCTAAATCAAAAGCTATCTGTTTTCAATCTAAATTTAGCTGCGATCGCTTAAATTTTTTAGCAGATCATCAAGTTTACGATCAAATCATTCTCCCAGGTACAGCTTATCTGGAAATAGGATTAGAAGCAGGTCAAGAAATTTGGCATTCTCAAAATTTAGTCATTACAGATTTAGTGATCGTACAGCCGCTAAGATTTGAAAGTGCTAGGAGCGAAAAAACACATCAATTTTTTCTAGAAAGTGAAAATCAAGAAAATCAAAGTTATCTCTTTGAAATTTTTAGTTTAGATGAAGAAACAGAAGAATGGATTTTACACGCTTCAGGGAAAATTGCTAAAAATGAATCTGAAAATAGCAATACTAAAATTGCTGAAAATTTAGCCGAAATCATTAATTACGAACTTTTACTAACAGCAGATAAATACTATAAAGAATTAAAAAGAAGAGGTATTAATTTAGGTAATAACTTTCAAAGTATCAAACGAGTATGGCGAAAAGATAAGACAATTTGGGGTGAGATAAAACTCTGTCAAGAATTAGAACTAGAAATAAATCGCTATCAACTGCATCCAGTATTACTTGACGGTAGTTTACAGGTTTTTGGTGCGGCTTTGATTGCAGAGGGTAATCCTCAAACTTATTTACCTATAGGTTTAGATTCTTTACAGATATACACTTCAGATATACCTAGATGGATTCGGGTAGAAAGACGATTAAACAATAACGAAACTATTCTTAGTGTAGATATAGATTTATTTAGCAACGATGGTAAATTAGTAGCTCAATTACAGGGAATGCAGTTTAAGCAAGCTAATCGTCAATCTGTACTAGGAAATAAGAAATCTGATTGGCAAAATTGGCTTTATCAAGTTAAATGGCAACCTCAGATTCGGTGGCGCATTTCTCAAGATGATCGCGAGGCTTCTCCTCTGTTAACTCCCACAAGAATTAGTGAAAAATTAGCCGCTCATCATGAAGAGATTATCCAAAGCCAGTTACAAATATATCAAGAAGAACTTAAAAGTCTGAATACTTTAGCGGTTGGATATATCTTAGCCGCTTTCCAAAAAATGGGTTTAGTTTGGCAGATTGAGCGAGAGTTTAACTTACTAGAAATTGCGATAGAGCTAGAAATTATTAGTTGCTATCATCGGTTACTGAATCGCTTATTAGCCATTTTAACTGAAGCTGGATATTTACAGCAAAAATCTGAAAGATGGCGGGTGATTAAAATTCCCACACAAGTTAATTTAAACTCCGTCATTCAAGATGATATTGTGGCAGCAGAATTCATCCTGCTTTCTCGTTGTGGTAGTCAGTTAGATCGAGTGTTAACAGGAAAAGTTGAGCCACTACAATTGCTATTTCCCGATGGGGATTTTAGTATTGTGAGCAAACTTTATCAAACATCGCCGGTAGCAGTGGCGATGAATACTTTATCACAAAAAGCTGTTAGTTTAGCTCTAGAAAAATTGCCTATTTCTCAGGGAGTGAGAGTTTTAGAAATTGGGGCGGGAACTGGGGGAACAACTGGTTATTTATTACCATTTCTGCCAAGCGATCGCACTGAATATACTTTTACTGATGTCGGTGCAACTTTTCTTACTCAAGCTCAGGAAAAATTCCGAGAATACCCTTTTGTTAAATACAAAATTTTAGATATTGAAACAGATCCCTTAACTCAAGGATTTAGTACCGCAGAGTACGATATAATTATTGCGGCTAATGTTCTTCATGCCACTGCAGATTTATCAGTAACTTTAAACCACGTCCGACAATTACTAGCACCAGGAGGCATATTAGTTTTACTGGAAGTAACGACGGCGGAAAACTGGATAGATTTAACTTTTGGGTTAACTGAAGGTTGGTGGAAGTTTAGGGATCTAGATTGGCGACCAAATTATCCTATACTCTCACCAACCAAATGGCAAGAGTTACTAGCAAAAACCGGATTTAGTCAGACAGAAACCTTAAATCCAGGTGGTTTGTCGCCACAAGTGCTATTTTTAGCCCAAACTCCTACAACAAAATTATCGAGAAACTGGTTAGTTTTAGCAGATCGTCAGGGCGTAGGTGCAGAATTAGCAAAATTGTTGCGCGCTCGCGGTGAAGAATGCCTGTTAGTATTTAGCGATCAGGATTATCGTCAGATTAGCCCCACAGAATTTCGAGTTAACCCCAATTCTAAGCCAGATTTCGACCAACTATTGACAACAATTAGCCGCGATGGCCCTCAATTACATGGCATAGTTAATTGTTGGAGTTTAAATGCTGCTAACAGCGGAGGAATGAGGGTAGATGAGTTATCAACAGCTTCGATTTTAGGATGTGGGAGTACCTTGCATTTGATGCAAGCTTTATTAGCAATAGCAGGGGAAAAATTACCAAATTTATGGTTAGTTACCCGTGAGGCTGTAGAGGCAAATTTGGACTCTTCAAAGCCATCATTGCGGGGAGTAGCACAATCTTCTCTGTGGGGAATGGGCAAAGCGATCGCTTTGGAATATCCAGAATTAAATTGTATACGAATAGATTTAGCTGATGAAGGTATCGCTCAAAATGCCCAAGATCTTTTAGCAGAAATTTGGTATCCCACAACAGAGGAAGAAATAGCTTTCCGAGGCGGCATCAGACAAGTAGCAAAATTAACCCGTAAAGAGTCAGAAAATCCCTTGCCAAAGTTTGCTCGGCAACCTTGGCAATTAGCTATGACTGCACCTGGTTCGATCACAAATTTGCAATTGCAACCGATGATGCGCCGCGTTCCTGCTGCTGGTGAAGTAGAAATTGCTATTCGTGCTAGTGGACTCAATTTTCGGGATTTGTTAGGTGTCTTAGGTTTATATCCAGGGGAAGTAGGAGAGTTAGGGCTAGAATGTGCGGGTGAGGTAGTAGCTGTAGGCTCTGGGGTAAGGGATCTGCAAGTGGGAGATAGCGTAATGGCGATGACTCCAGGCAGTTTTAGCCAATTCGTCACCACAGATGCAACAATGGTCATTCCCAAACCGCAACGATTAAGCTTTGAAGCTGCTGCTACTATTCCCTCAGCTTTTCTGACTGCTTACTATACGTTGTACCATCTTGGCAAAATCTCGGCAGGCGATCGCGTTTTAATTCACGCAGCTGCCGGAGGAGTAGGTCAAGCAGCAATACAGTTGGCATTGCAAGCTGGTGCAGAAGTCTTCGCAACTGCTAGTCCTAGTAAATGGGCAGCTGTACAATCTTCGGGAGTCAAACATATTATGAACTCCCGAACCCTGGACTTTGCCGATCAAGTAATGGAAATGACTAATGGCAAAGGTGTGAATATCATCCTTAACTCTTTAACTTCGCCTGGATTTGTAGCTAAAAATCTGGAGGTTTTGAGTCCTGGAGGTCGATTTTTAGAAATTTCTAAGCGGGATGCTTGGACACTCACACAAGTAGTTAATATCAGACCTGATGTGGCATATTTCCTAGTAGATGTAATGCAAGTAGTCCAAGAGCAACCAGAATTAGCTCGATCAATATGCCAGCAATTATGCGAAGAGTTTCAGCTAGGAAAACTCCAACCTCTACCTTACACTGCATTTGGGATGACTGACGTGGAAGGTGCTTTCCGTTATATGCAGCAAGCTAAAAATATTGGTAAAATCATCATTAATATACCAAGCTATACATCAGATCAATCTGTAAAATTTCATCAAGACTGTACTTATTTAATTACTGGTGGTTTAGGCGGTTTAGGTTTACTAGTCGCTCAATGGATGGTAGAAAAGGGCGCAAAGCATCTATTACTTTTAGGACGAAGTGGGGTGAAACCATCCCAACAAAAAGCATTACATCAACTAGAGCAAGCAGGAGCCAATATCCAAATAGCGATCGCCGATGTTGCCCAGACTGAACAAATGACCAAAGTGTTAGCGGGAATACCGCCTTCACTGCCATTACGGGGGATTATTCACGCAGCCGGAACTCTAGATGATGCAGTGCTACCCCAGTTATCTTGGCAACGGTTTGCTAAGGTGATGGCAGCTAAAGTAGAAGGCGCGTGGAATCTGCACTCCTTAACCCAAAACCAGCCCCTAGACTTTTTTATTCTCTTTTCGGCTGCTGCCGCTTTAATAGGGAATCCTGGTCAATCCAACCATGCGGCAGCGAATGCTTTTTTGGATGCTTTAGCTCACCATCGGCGATCACTAGGTTTACCTGGATTGAGCATTAATTGGGGGGCGGTAACTCAAGTAGGAGCCGCAGCTCAACGTCAAATTGAATCCCTCTTCGCAGGCACGGGCATCGGTACCATTCTTCCCCAAGCGATGCTTGATATTCTCGAAGATCTGTGGTGCAGCGATGCTGTACAAGTAGGAGCAGTACCGATCAACTGGTCGCAGTTTGGCCAGCCTTGGAGCCAGTCTTCATTTTTTAGCGAGTTGCGGGTAGCCACTGCCAATACTGCCACAGATAGTCAAAAGAGAACTTCCCAGATTCTGGAACAATTACAACAAGCATCCCCAGAGGCAGGGAAAAAATTATTGCAATCACACCTTAACTTTCAAGTGGCAACAGTTTTAGGCATAAAATCAAACAAAGCGATCAACCCACACCAAGGGTTTTTCGATATGGGCATGGATTCCCTGACCTCCATAGAATTAAGAAATCGCTTGCAAATCAGTTTACAATGCAACCTATCTTCCACCATTATTTTTAAATACCCAACAATTGCCGCACTAACCGAGTATTTAGCAGCAGAAGTAGTGGGCATTCAATTAGCTCAAAAGGCAAGCGATCAATCTCAGCAAAACAAAACAGAAGCAGACCAATTAGCTGAATTAGCAGCACTTTCGGAAAGAGAAATTATCAATCTGTTGGCACAAGAATTACAGGCGCTCGAAGAGGGGAAAAATCAATGAAGCCCAATTTAGACCAAATCGATTCAGCTGCATTGATGAAAAAGGCATTGATTGAACTGAGGGAAATGAAAGCTAAACTCAGCGAAATCGAAGCCGCACAAACCGAACCGATTGCGATTGTGGGCATGAGTTGCCGATTTCCTGGGGGAGCTAATAGTCCAGAAGGATTTTGGCAGTTATTGCGGCAGGGAGTAGACGCAATTAAAGAAGTACCTGCTGATCGGTGGGATATTAATGCTTACTACGATCCCGATCCTAATGCTGGCGGCAAAATGTACGTGCGTGAGGCTGGCTTCATTGATCGAGTAGACGAATTCGATGCCCAATTTTTTGGGATTTCTCCCCGCGAAGTTGCTAGAATAGACCCCCAACAAAGGCTGCTGTTAGAGGTTTGTTGGGAGGCATTAGAACAAGGGGCGATCGCGCCAAAACAATTAAAAGGCAGCCAAACAGGAATATTTATGGGGCTATGTACTGATGACTATGCCCAACTTACGGTTAATGCTGGCGATCGCCCAAGCCCCGATTCAGATGCTTACTCGTATTTAGGCATCACTCGTAGTATTGCTGTTGGTCGAATTGCTTACTTGCTAGGTCTGCAAGGCCCAGCAATTCAGTTAGATACCGCTTGTTCTAGTTCTCTGGTTGGTGTTCATCTCGCCTGTCAAAGCTTGCGAAATCGAGAATGCAATTTAGCTTTAGCAGGGGGAGTTAACCTCATGCTCTCACCCTTAAGCACAATCGGGCTATGTCGCTTAAAAGCTCTGGCTCCAGACGGACGCTGCAAAACTTTTGATGCAGCAGCTAACGGTATGGCTAGGGGTGAAGGGTGTGGGGTGGTGGTGCTCAAACGCCTCTCGGATGCCATTAAAGAACGCGATCTGATTTTGGCAACGATTCAAGGGTCAGCTATTAATCATGATGGATCGAGTAGCGGACTGACTGTTCCCAATCAATTAGCCCAAATTGCCTTAATTCGGGAAGCTTTAGCTGGTGCTAAAGTGCAACCAGCAGAGATTAGTTATTTGGAAGCTCATGGTACTGGTACTGCTTTAGGAGATCCAATCGAGTTGGATGCTTTACGGGATGTGTTTGGCGAAGCTCGCCAGCTTGAACAACCTTTAATCGTTGGTTCAGTTAAAACTAATATCGGTCACTTAGAAGCCGCCGCCGGAATTGCTGGTTTAATTAAAGTTATTTTGGCTTTGCAACATGAAGAAATTCCCCCACATTTACATTTCCAGCAACTCAATCCTCATCTTAAGTGGGATAAATTACCAATATTAATTCCCACTCAAACAATCCCTTGGTCGAAAGGTGAAAAGCCTAGGTTAGCAGGATTAAGTTCTTTTGGTTTGAGCGGTACTAACGCTCATATTGTCTTAGCTGAAGCACCAAAGGTTGAAAGGCGACGCCAGACGCCTCAACGGGAGCCAGCGTTGAAGGAGGGTTTCCCTCCGCAGGCGTCTGGCGTTGGGGAACCCCCGCACGGCGCTGGCTCAAATTCCGCTTCTCTACAAGAGCGTCCGTTACATATCTTAACTTTATCGGCAAAAACTCCCCAAGCATTGCAGCAATTAACTGAAGAATATGATCGCTTTTTGCAAAGGTATGCGGATTTACCTATAGGAGATATTTGCTTTACTGCTAATACAGGGCGATCTCATTTTGAGTACCGCTATAGTTTAATTGCCGCTTCTACTCAAGAGTTGCAACAACAATTAGCTGTTAAAGCAGCAGAAATATTATCAGATAAATTGGAGCCTAAATTATCTGATAATATTGCTTTTTTGTTCACTGGACAAGGTTCTCAATATGTTGGTATGGGTAAAGAACTTTACGATACTCAGCCCACATTTCGCCAAGCTCTAGAGCAATGTGCAGAAATTTTACAACCCTTACTAGATGTGCCATTGCTAGAAGTTCTTTATCCTACTTCTGAGAAAAATGCTAAATTAATTGACCAAACTGCTTATACTCAACCTGCTTTATTTGCTTTGGAATATGCCCTCTTTAAGTTATGGGAATCTTGGGGAATTAAACCAAGTTGGGTAATCGGTCATAGTGTCGGTGAGTATGTTGCTGCTACTGTAGCCGGGGTATTTAGTTTAGCTGATGGTTTGCGATTGATTGCTTGCAGATCAAGATTAATGCAAGAGTTACCACTTGAGGGAGGAATGGTGGTAGTTTTTGCTAGTGAGGATCAGGTAGCAAATGCGATCACTCCTTATGGTAATTCAGTTGCGATTGCAGCGATTAATGGTTCTGAAAATATAGTTATTTCCGGGAAAACCGAATTTCTAACTAAAATCGTTGCTTCTCTAGAAACTGACGGGATTAGAACCCAACCTTTAAACGTTTACCATGCTTTTCATTCTCCATTAATGACTCCAATGGTGTCAGAGTTTCGGGAATTTGCTGCTCAAATTTTATTTTATCCTCCTCAAGTTAGGTTAGTTTCTAATGTAACTGGAAACGAAATTGGTGACGAAATCGCTACCCCAGAATATTGGTGTAACCACATCCAAAAACCTGTTAAATTTGCAGCAGGTATAGCGACTTTGGCGCGGGAAGGCATTGACATTTTTATAGAAATTGGAGCAAAATCAACTCTCTTAGGAATGGCTCGTCACTGTTTACCAGAAAATACCGGATTGTGGCTGCCAAGTTTGCGTTCGGGTGTAGGAGAATGGCAGCAAATTCTTGATAGTTTAGGTATTTTATATATTAATGGAATAACTGTAGATTGGCATGACTTTGATCAAAATTATCAAAGGCAACATATTTCACTACCTACCTATCCTTGGCAACGAAAACGATTCTGGGCTGCTCATAACCAGGCGCATAAAAGTTCAAATTCACAAATTACCGAATTTTTAACTAAAGGTGATGCAGAAAAACTAGCTAATACTCTGTATCAAACCGGAAAATTTACCAGTCAAGAACAGCCATTAATCGGTGAGATTATTAAAGTTTTAATTGAGCAACATCAACGAGAAATTCCCAAATTCAAGTTTGTCTCTTACCTTCTGACTACCCCAGTAATCCTCAGGGATAGCCTGCAACCGCAATTAGATGCTTTAATGGCTCAACCAGATTTAGAAGTGTATTGGCAGGTTTTAGAGCAGTTGGAAGTTTTGACAACTGATTATGTAGTACGAGCTTTTTACGATTTGGGATGGAACTTTGAGGTAGGAAAGCGATTTTTGCCAATTCAAATAGCAGAAGAATTAGGAATAGTCGAGCGCCATCAAAGATTATTGCTCAGATTGTTAGAAATGTTATCTGAAATTAATGTCGTTGTCTCAGTTAATCGAGAATGGGAAGTTGTCCAAAAGCCAGAAATTCCTCAACCTCAAAAATTGTACCAGAGTTTATTAGAAAAAAGTCCAAATGCTGAAGCAGAATTAACAGTTATAGAACGGTGCGGTTCTAATTTAGTGGCAGTCTTGCGGGGGGAATGCGAACCTTTACAAAGTTTATTTCCTCAAGCAGATTTAAGTATTGCTACTAAACTGTACCAGGATGCACCTTTTTCTCAGGTCATGAATACCTCGTTGCAAAAAACTCTCAGTGCAGCTTTAGCACAATTTCCTCAAGAATATGGAATTCGTGTCCTAGAAATTGGAGCGGGAACAGGGGGAACTACAGCTTATCTCCTTCCCCATCTAGATCCTGAACGCACTGAATACATATTTACTGATGTCAGTGCTTTATTTACAACTAAAGCTGCTCAAAGATTTCATGATTATTCTTTTGTTAAGTATCGAGTTCTAGATATTGAAAAAGATCCAATCTCTCAGGGATTTTATCAAAAAAATTATCATATTATTGTGGCAGCTAATGTTTTACATGCCACTAGCAATTTACGTGAAACTGTAGAAAAAATAGATCAATTATTAGCACCTGGGGGAATTCTAATTTTATTAGAAACAACAGCTAGACAAAGGTGGATAGATCTATTTGCTGGATTGACCGGAGGTTGGTGGAAATTCACTGATTTTGAATTGCGTCCAAATAGTCCATTATTATCAGGAGATAAATGGCAGGAGTTGTTGACAGAAACTGGTTTTGAAACTACAGCGATTATTAAACCACTACTCAACAATCAGCCAGTAATTGCTCAACCAGCGATAATTTTAGCTCAAAGTCCAATGGTAGAGATGGAGTTATCTAATAACTTAGAAAATCAGGAGCGATCGCCAAATGAGCAATCGTCAGCTAAACTACCAGGAATTAGGGAGAGATTGGCGGCAGTATTACCAGTAGAGGCTAAGGGGTTATTAATTGCTTATCTTCAAGAAGAGGTGAGATTAGTTTTAGGAATGGAGCGATCGCTTCTGCCAGATCCCCAACAGGGCTTTTTCGCTCTGGGTTTAGATTCCTTGACAGCAGTAGAATTAAAAAATAGATTAGAAACCGCTCTGAAATTGCCCCTACCTGGTACTTTAGCTTTTGATTTTCCTAATATTCAAGTTCTGTCTGAATATTTAGCTAAAGAACTTTTGCAGAGCGAAACTGGATTCGGTCAAAAATTAGATTCAGATCCAATAACTGTGGCAGAAGTTCCTCAAATAAATGAAGATGAATTACAAGCATTAATCGACCAGGAAGTAGCTGGAATTGAAAAGTTATTAAAGGGAATATGAGCAACGACTCTTACACTAACGAGTATCTATCTTCGTCTCACCGCTTATTATTAGCACTGAAAGAAGCCCGAAAAAAACTCGAAACAGTAGAAGCTGAAAAAAATGAGCCGATAGCGATCATCGGTATGGGGTGTCGGTTTCCAGGAGCCAACAACCTAGATGAGTTTTGGCAATTGCTGAAAAATGGTCGAGAGGCTATTACAGAAGTTCCTTTATCTCGTTGGGACATCAATGCTTATTACCATCCCGATCCAAAAGTACCTGGAAAAATTTATACCCGCTCAGGGGGATTTCTGGATGGGATAGATTGCTTCGATCCCTTATTTTTTGGGATTTCTCCTCGCGAAGCGATCGCTCTCGATCCATCCCATCGTTTGCTGTTAGAAGTAAGTTGGGAAGCATTGGAAAATGCAGCACAAATCAAACCGCGACTGGCAAATTCAGCCACAGGTGTTTTTATCGGCATCAATGCGAATGATTATGCTGAACTATTAAAAGATTCAGGAGAGTTTAACCGTCAATCCAGCAATACTTATGATATTACTGGTACGCCAACTTACGCGGCGGCTGGACGTTTATCTTACACTTTGGGTTTAACTGGGCCGAGTATTGCTATTAATACAGCTTGTTCTTCTTCTTTAGTAGCTGTTCACCTAGCTTGTCAAAGTTTGCGTAATCGTGAATGTAACATGGCTTTAGCTGGTGGCGTTAATGTGATCTTGTCACCAGAAAGCACGATCGCTTTATGTCGATCGCGAATGTTAGCACCGGACGGACGAAGCAAAACCTTTGATGCGGCGGCTGATGGAATGGTGCGATCAGAAGGCTGCGGGATTGTAGTCCTGAAGCGGTTATCTGATGCTGTAGCCTCTAAAGATAATATTATAGGGGTAATTTTGGGTTCCGCAATTAATCAAGATGGTCCTAGTAGCGGTTTTACAGTTCCCAACGGATCGGCACAACAAAGCTTAATTCGTCAAACTTTAGCAATGGCAAAAGTCAAGCCATCCGAAGTAAATTATATCGAAGCTCACGGTACGGGAACTGCTTTAGGCGATCCAATCGAAGTTAATGCTTTAGGCGCAGTATTTGCTGAAGGGCGATCAACAGATTCGCCTTTATTAATTGGTTCAGTTAAAACTAACATTGGTCACGCAGAAGCAGCTGCAGGTATTGCTGGATTAATTAAAGTAGTGTTGGGATTGCAACACCAAGAAATTCCCCCACACTTGAATTTTCAACAACCCAACCCTCACATCAACTGGAAACAAATACCCGTCAAAGTTACCACTCAAACCACACCTTGGGACAGCAATCAGCAAAAACAAATCGCTGGAGTAAATTCCTTTGGTGCTAGCGGGACTAATGCCCATATAATTTTAGCTGCGGCCCCAGAATTAGACTCCGTTAAACCAGAAGTTGATCGCCCTATTCATATTGTTAACCTTTCAGCTAAAACGCCTACTGCTTTAGCAGAATTAACCCAACGTTATATCGCCCACTTAGATACTCACACACACCAAAATCTAGCCGATATTTGCTATAGTGCTAACACTGGACGCGATCACTTAGAATATCGTTTAAGTATAGTTGCCGATACTGTTAATGAACTCCGTCGCCAGTTGTGCGATTTTGGAGCAGGAACAGAAGCTAATCCCACATTAATAAGCGGAATTGTTCAAGAAAAAACACCACAGAAAATTGTTTTTCTTTTCACCGGACAAGGTTCTCAATATGTGGAAATGGGTAAACAGCTTTACCTAACCCAACCAACTTTTCGGGCTACTCTTGACGCTATTACTGAACTTTTTCAACCATATCTTGGGGTATCACTGCTAGAAATTATCGATTCAGATGGGGAAAAACTACAGCAAACTGTTTATGCCCAACCTGCAATTTTTGCCTTGGAATATGCCTTATATAAATTATGGCAATCTTGGGGTATCGTACCAACAGCAGTAATGGGACATAGCGTAGGCGAATATGTGGCAGCTTGTGTGGCAGGAGTTTTCAGTTTAGCAGATGCAGTCCAGCTAATTGCAACTAGGGCGCGACTGATGCATTCTATTGAAACTGCTGGGAAAATGGTCGCAGTTTGGGCAACGGTGGAGTTTATAGAAAGTGCGATCGCACAGGATGCAGAATTGCTAGGAATTGCTGCTATTAACGGAACAGAGAATTTGGTAATTTCTGGAGAAGCATCAGCTATTGATCGAATTGTTTCCAATCTGAATTCTCAGGAAATTAAAACCAAACCTTTATCAGTTTCCCAAGCTTTTCACTCTCCGATGATGCAACCTATCCTAGCTGATTTTCGACAGATTGCTGAAAAAATTAGCTACTTCCGTCCCCAATTACCTTTAATTACTAATGTCAGTGGTACTTGGGCGCAAGCAGAGATAGCTACTCCAGAATATTGGGTAGACCATATTCGCCGCCCAGTACAATTTGCTCGTAGTCTAGAAACTTTATTGCAAGCAGATTATCAAATCTTTTTAGAAATCAGTTCCCAACCAATATTAATTGGGATGGCACAGTTAAGCTATCCTCAAACTAATCTTCAATGGTATGCCAGTCTCAAACCTCAAAAAGCAGATTGGCAGCAAATGTTAGAAACTTTAGCAGGTTTATATATTAATGGCATACCTGTAGATTGGTCGGGATTTGACCGAGATTATCCCCGCTATCACTTGCCTTTACCTACCTATCCTTGGCAACAGCAACGCTATTGGTTAGAAACTACGCAAAAATCTCAATTTTTATCGGTTCACAATAATGGTGCTCGTACCGTTCATCCTTTACTGGGTAGTCGATTAAATTTACCTTTAAAAGAAATTGTATTTACTTCTCAAATAAGTACGAATTCTCCAACTTTTTTAAGAGAACATCAGATTTATGAACAAGTAGTATTTCCAGCTACAGCTTATATTGAAATGGCTTTAGCTGCTGGTAGTGAAATTCTGAAAACTGATGATTTATTGGTGGAAAATTTTTCCATTCAACAAGCTTTGATTTTACCCAAAGCAGAATTTATCAAACTGCATTTAGTATTCACATCAGATAATCAAACTTATTCATTTCAAATTTTTAGCCAAAGTGCAGAATCCAATGATTTGGACGATTGGCTGCTTCATGCTACTGGAAAATTACAAAAAATATCAACATCTGAACCCCGCTCAACCATTAATATAAGCTCTTGGTTAACTCAGCCTCTAGAAGAAATATCTTTAACAGAATACTATCAAATTTTTAGCAAAAAAGAAATAGATTTAGGTGCAAGTTTTCACGCTCTGAAAAAACTAGGGCGATCCTCAGATGGTGTTAGAGGTGAAGTGCAATTACCAGATGCTTTAATTATTGAAGCAGGAGACTACAAGCTGCACCCAATATTACTTGATGCTTGTTTACAAACTTTAGGAGCAGCTTTTGATAATGACAGCCAAAAACATACATATTTACAAGTAGGGTTAGACAGACTCAAAATTTATGGCAGTCCAGGATTTAGGCTGTATAGTCAAGTGAAAATTCATCCAATTGTTGACTTCAATCAGCCCCTGCGTAATGCTGATATAGATATTTTTGATCCAGAGGGAAGGTTAGTAGTTAAGATAGAAGGTTTGCAGTTAATGCGAACCAGTCACCAAGCATTAATGATGCAAATCAAGGAAGATTGGCAAAATTGGATTTATCAATTAGATTGGCGTTCTCAGATCCGATTTACTCAAGCACAACTCTTACCTAATTATTTACTCACCCCGGCTGAAATCGGTGTGCAAGTAGAATTAACCAAAATCAGCATTCCCAACAATCTAAAAGCTTACCAAAAAGCACTAATTGAATTAGAAGCTTTGGCACTCGAATATTTACTAGATGCCTTTGCGAAAATGGGTTGGTTGTGGCAAATTGGTCAGCAGTTTTCAATAGCAGAAATTGCCCAAAAATTAGGCATAGTTAACCAACATCGCCGTTTGCTAGATCGCCTGTTAGAAATATTGAGTATAGCCGGAGTATTGCAACAACAGGGAGATGCCTGGAAAGTTGGTCAAATCCCGCCACAATCAAATCCAAAATTTTTACAACAAACTCTATTACAAGAACACCCGATTGCTGAAACTGAGTTAGCTTTTTTGCAGCGTTGTGGGGAGAAATTAGCCGAGGTACTCCAAGGACAAAGTGATCCGTTACAATTATTATTCCCCAACGGCGACTTTTCCGCAGCGACTAAATTTTATCAGCAGTCACCTGGGTCGATGTTAATGAATACCATCGCTCAAAAAGCGATCGCCATAGCTTTAGAAAAGTTACCGAGTTACCGAGGAGTGCGGATACTAGAGATTGGGGCTGGTACTGGCGGTACGACGGCTTACATTTTACCCCTACTAAATCCCGCCCAAACTAAATATGTCTTCACCGATGTAGGAGCCGTTTTTACTTCACAAGCAGCACAAAAATTCCGTGATTATCCTTTCGTAGAATATCACGTATTAGACATCGAAATTGACCCCCAATCTCAAGGATTTATTCCTCATCAGTACGACATAATTGTGGCAGCTAATGTCCTCCACGCTACTACCAATTTAACTGAAACTTTACAAAACGTCCACCAATTATTAGCGCCAGGAGGTTTACTATTATTAATTGAAGGTAGTCAGCCAATGGGCTGGATCGATCTAACCTTTGGATTAACCGAGGGATGGTGGAAATTTACCGATTTAGATATAAGACCTAACTATCCTTTGTTGAGTGCTGATCGCTGGATAGAATTGTTAGATAAAAATGGTTTTGAAGATGCTATTAATATTGTTTCCCAATTAAATGATCGCCAAATTATGTCTCAGTCGGCGGTCATTATAGCCCGCTCAGAATCTCTGCCTATCTCCAGTCCTCAGAATTGGCTGATTTTTAGCGATGCAACAGGAGTAGGCGATCAATTAGCCGCACAATTACAAGATCGGGGAGAAAAATATAACTTAGTCTTCCCAGGCACCAAATACCAACAAGTAACTGAAACCGCATTTCAGGTAGATCCAGCGAATCCAGCAGACTTCGAGCGATTGCTAGGAGATTTTAGTCAAAAGTATGGATCTTTAGGTGGAATTATTCACTGTTGGAGTTTAGATACAGCCAACCGCCAAGAATTGACGGCGGTAAATATAGACAAAACTTTAGAACTAGGCTGTGGTAGCATTTTACATTTAGTTCAATCTCTGATTAAAGCTAACTTCGCTCAATCCCCTTCGCTTTGGTTAGTTACTAGAGGCACTCAATTAGTAGATCCCAACCAAACTAATATCGCGTTAACAGAATCGACTTTGTGGGGTTTGGGCAAAACGATCGCGATGGAACATCCAGAATTTAGCTGTCGCTTAATAGATTTAGATCCCTCAGCAGATCCAGCAGAAATTTCAGTTTTATGGGCTGAAATTTTATCGCCCGATCTCCACAGTAAAGAACATTTAGCTATTCGCCAGGGACAAAGATATCTATTGCGGTTAAAGCAAATCGAAGCTATAGAAGCCCCGCCACAGCAATTTTCATCTGATGCTACCTACTTAATTGCTGGTGGTTTAGGGGGAATTGGTTTAACAGTAGCTAGTTGGATGGTGGTTCAGGGAGCACGATATTTAGTTTTAATTGGGCGCAGTAGTCCTGACGAAGAAGCTAAAGTAACTATTCAGGAACTAGAGCACGTAGGAGCAACAGTTGTAGTAGCGGAAGCTGATATTTCTGTTACTGAGCAACTAGAGCGGATTTTGCATGAAATCCAGTCATCTTTACCACCTTTAAAAGGCATTATCCATTCTGCTGGTATCTTTGAAGATCGGCTGCTGCGAGATCATCAATGGGAACTATTTCGCAAAGTATTTGCACCCAAAGTAGCTGGAACTTGGAATTTACACACCCTCACCCAGAATTTACCTCTAGACTTTTTCGTATTATTTTCTTCTGGTTCTTCGCTTGTAGGAGCTTCAGGCTTAGGCAACTACGTGGCGGCAAATGCTTTTGTGGATGCCCTATCTCATTATCGACACCTGCAAGGTTTACCCGGATTGAGCGTGAATTGGGGAGCTTGGAATAAGTTAGGAATGGCTGCGGCTGTTGGTACTCAGCGCGAGGCGCAATGGCAAACTGGAGGGATGAATCAAATGACATCTCCACAAGCATTGAAAGCATTTGAATACTTACTCCAGCAAGATTTGACTCAGGCGGGAGTGATTTCCCTTGATTGGTCGAAATTTTTAGCCCAACTTCCCCAAGGAGTTAATGCCAAGTTTTTTGAAGATTTTATCTCTGCATCCGAAACATATTTACCTCAGCAATCTGTTACTAAGTTTCAAAAACAACTACAGAAAGCTCCAGTTGGCGATCGCCGTCAATTGTTAATTGCTCACGTGCAAGCTCAAGTAGTTCACTTGATGGGATTAGATGCTAACCAAGTGCCAAATTTGCAGCAAACATTTTTCGATCTAGGTATGGATTCGTTAATGTCTGTGGAATTAAGAAATCGCTTGCAGAATAGTTTAGGATGTAATTTACCTTCGACTTTAACTTTTAAATATCCCACCTTAGGCGCAGTAGTAGATTATTTAGCCGATCAAGTTTTACAGTTAGAATTCCTATCGCAAGCTACTAGCCAAACCCTAGTAGTTACCGAACAATTGCCCTCTTGCTTAATCCCGCTTCAACCATTGGGAAGACAATCCCCATTATTTTTGCTCCATCCCTTAGCTGGAGTCGTTTTTCCCTATTATGAATTATACTGTGTTTTAGGTGAAAATCACCCAATTTATGGACTGCAATCTATAGGTTTAGAAGTTAATGAAACACCTTTAACCAGCATTCCCGAAATGGCTCGTCATTATCTTGGTGCTTTGCGCTTAGTTCAACCTACAGGACCGTATTATTTAGCAGGATGGTCTTTTGGTGCTAATATCGCTTTTGAAATCGCTCAACAATTACAACAAGAAGGTGAATTCGTGGCGTGGTTAGGTTTAATAGATCAACCAGCACCAGAAATTGTCAAAAACTCTCAATTTCAAATGTTCGCTAATTTTTGGAGTTCCATTGTTCCCCGAATTTGGCCTTATGTCTATGAATACTTCTATTCACTAAATTCTGCCAACAATCAACAACCAATTTCTAATTCGATTGATAGGAGATTAACTATATGGGATTATCTGTTAAAACCACGGCAAATTGTTAGCAGCATCACGCGATCAATAGAACTAATGAAGTCACGTAAACCTGCTGTTAGCCGTTTATTGCGGATTGTCCAAATCAACAACCAAGCTTTATTAGACTACAGTCCTTCACGCTATTCAGGTCAAGTTAGTTTGTTTCGCACTGGAGATTTTACCCAATATTCCAGTGAAGATCCGACCTGGGGATGGGGTAAATTAGTTGAGCATCAAATTGATGTTGATCGTATTCCGGGTGAGCATCTTAACTTGTTGAGACAACCTCATGTTAGTGTCTTAGCTCAAAAGATAAAAGCTTGTCTTGATCGCTTTCATTAAGAAACTTTTTCTAAATCTCGATATCGTTACTAATTTCTGCCAATAATTACCATGAGCCAAAACAAATTTTATATCGGATTGTCTGCCTCAGTCCACGATTCAGCTTTAGCTATTGTTAATCCGGACGGAGAAGTAGTTTTTGCAGAGGCAACTGAAAGATATATGCAGAACAAGAGGGCATTCAACTGTCCTCCAGACCATTTAATTCGGACACCTGAATTAATCCGCGAGTATTGTTCTCCCAAAGCTGAATTAGTTATAGCAATTACCTGGAGCCAGCCCATCGTTGCACTAACTAAAATTATGTCCGAATTTTCCAGATTAACTGGCAATTTACCTATTTTTAATGATTTCTATAAAAAACTAAATTGGCCTTGGCCATCTTTGCAAACTACCATGCAGGGACAAGCTAACAATATGACTTTTGCGGGTCAAAATTTGCTTGGTAATCACGAAATTAAAAATTCTACTCAGGTAAAGTATTACGAACATCACTTAACCCACGCTGCTAATGCTTGTTATTCGAGTTCCTTTGATACAGCTGTTTGTGCAATTATTGATGCTTATGGGGGCTGGGGGTCTTATGATTTTTACCAATATAAACACGGTAAACTCTCAACGCTTAAAAATCCTTGGGAAGGTTTTGGTAATGGTAATCTTGGACATTTCTATGCTTTAATCTGCGCTTTATGCAGTTTTGATGTCATTAAAGGTGAAGAATGGAAAGTAATGGGACTAGCCCCCTACGGTAAATACGATGAAAATTTGTATCAATTACTGCGAACACTGATTTCTGTTAAAGGTTTAGATATATATTTCAATAACCATCTGTACTTTCCAGTTATAGAAAAACTCCAAAGTATGATGCGAAAGCCAGATGAATCACCTTTGATATCAGCTAATTTAGCTTATACAGGGCAGTTAATCTTTATGGAAATTATGGAAGAACTGCTGAATAATTTATATGACCGAGGATTTTCTGATTGTTTAGCTTTGAGTGGTGGGTGTGCTCTTAATTCTACCTGGAATGGTCAAATTTTAGAAAAGACCAAGTTTCGCAGTCTCTATATCCCTTCTGCACCTGCTGATGATGGTAATGCCGTCGGTGCAGCCTTACTAGCATATTATGAAGAAAGTCCCCAAGCTCAACCTCCTAAGCGGTTTTTCTCTCCATATTTAGGCTCAACTTTTTCAAAAGAAACTTTAGACAATCTATGCAAGTTTAGCAGCATGAAAGATTTGCAATATCTACCTGGTAAAATCCATAAAAAAGCAGCGGATTTACTAGCACAGGGAAAAATCATTGGTTGGGCGCAGGGTAAGGCTGAATTCGGTCCAAGGGCTTTAGGCAATCGTTCAATATTAGCAGACCCTCGCCCAGAAGATATGATGGATCGAATTAATAGTCGAGTAAAATTTAGGGAAAAATTTCGTCCTTTAGCCCCATCCATATTACATGAATTTGGAGATGAATATTTCGAGAACTATCAGGAATCACCCTATATGAATATAACTTTAAAATTTAAATCAGAAGTACTGGAAAAAGTTCCCGCTGTCGTTCACGTTAACGATACAGGACGCCTGCAAAGCGTTAAAAGAGAATGGTCAGAAAAATACTACGATCTGATCTACGAATTTTATCAATTAACTGGTATCCCACTAATATTGAATACTAGCTTCAATATTATGGGTAAGCCAATTATTCACTCAGTTGAAGACGCCATCAGTGTATTTTATACAACAGGATTAGATGCTTTGGTTATTGAAGATTACCTAATCGAAAAATAAAAGTTTAGTAACCGTTCACAGGATTTGAAACGCTACCGTGAAAAATAGGTACATGCAGCAATACCTTCGCCAAAAAAAAGGATAAGGAACCCCAGGAGAAAAATACTTCTCAGTCAAATGCGCTACTGCGCCTACGCACAACTTTTACGTCGCGCGTTTTGGTTTACATCGCTTTGGTCAACGTACTCTACTTGGAATGTATCGCTTGCCAGTGGTTGCAACAGTTACACACCTATGGGTTATTATCTGGCTCTTTTCGCCACCCCACTTGCAACAAGAACGGCACGCCGCCCAACGCAGTGGCTCCAGAAGACCAAATTTGCGTACTGCGTAGTTATATCCGTCAAACAGACAGTTTAATCAAAAACGTAGTATTTATCATTAAATGTAAACCTGTACTTAAATTTCTCCTCCAGTTGAGAGCATGATAACACAGGAGCCACAGGTCAAGCAGTGTCTATCACGTCGCACGCGGCTCATGACAGCTATATGCCCGTTAGTCCTAATCCCTTTAAATTAGCCTGATAGAAAGCGCATTGGTGAACGCATATGCCACAGGTCTTTACCAGGCCAAATAGTAGCACTCTTACCATTAGGGTTAGAATCCAGCAACTGTTTGAGTTCTTTCTCAAAGTTTTCATTGCTGTTGTGAACAAGGATATGCACGGGTTCAGCACCCATTTCCAGCATGAAGCCAACCATGCAGTACACCAGATCAGGCTCACCGTAGATAGCGAAGCGCTTACCGTGAACCCATGAATGCGAGTCAGTCATCGCATCGACTGCCCGACCGCGTTCAATTTCCAATTCTTCGGGAATGGGTTTACCAGTCAGTTCACTGAGTTTCATCAGGAACTCATCAGTACCCTTAATACCCCAAGGACGAGAAACGACAACCTCTTGCTTCCATTCTTTGGCGATGTATTCGCGGGTTTTGGGAGTAGAGTGTGCTTGTAGAGCAACTGTTGCTTTCCCATTAATTGAATCTGCAGCTTCTTCCAAGGGAGTACCGCCTGGGTACATATTAAACTCACCTGTGTTGGGTGAATCCAGATAGTCGCTGTTATCTGCCAGTATCGTGTAATCGATACCCATCAAATTACACATCCGCTTGATTTCCCGGTTGTTACCAACATAGGTGTCAAAACCAGGGATGAAGTTGATTTTGCCATTGCTGGTTTCTTTCTTCTTACCTGCAGTCAGGTTAGAAAGAATACCCTTCATCATGTTGTCGTAGCCTGTGATGTGGGAACCAACAAAGCTAGGAGTGTGAGCAAAGGGCACTGGGAAATCTTGAGGAACTGCACCAGCATTTTTGGAGTTGTTGATGAAAGCCTGCAAGTCATCACCGATAACTTCTGCCATACAGGTGGTGCACACAGCGATCATCTTCGGCTTGTACAGTTGGTAGGAGTTTGTCAAGCCGTCAATCATGTTTTGCAGTCCACCAAATACCGCTGCGTCTTCTGTCATGGAAGAAGATACGCCAGAAAACGGTTCTTTGTAGTGACGAGTTAAGTGGGTGCGGAAGTAAGCAACGCAACCTTGGGAACCTTGGACAAAGGGTAGAGTACCTTCAAAACCAACAGCAGCGAAGATTGCGCCCAATGGTTGGCAACCTTTAGCAGGGTTAACGGTCAATGCTTCACGAGCGAAGTTCTTTTCACGATACTCCCAACTCTTCGTCCATTCTGCAACCCTTTTTACTTCTTCGGGGTCGTGTCCGTTTTCAAACTCTTTCTTGTTTTTAAATAACTCTTGGTACTCTGGCTGGTGGAATAGCTCCACGTGGTCTTGAATTTTCTCCGGATTCTGAGGCATTTCTCTATCTCCAAGCGAGCTAGTGGGTTGGTTAATTGTGATTTAGTTCCCAGGCTGAGCCTGGGAATGCCTAGGCTGAGGCATAGCCTCACGAATCTTGTTTGCTAGGGAGGAGGCACAGCCTTCCCTAATCTGTTACCAGGCTTAGCCTGGTAACGAAGTATTCCTTAGGCGACAGCCTTAGCTTCAGCCTTAGCCTCAGCTTTAGCTTCAGCTTTCTTGCTCCAAGGAGCGCCGATTAATCCCCAGGTAGGGCTGTTGAGTGCTAGATCCATGTCGCGAGCAAAGATAGCGAAGCCATCATAACCGTGATAAGGACCGGAGTAATCCCAAGAGTGCATTTGACGGAAAGGAAGACCCATCTTTTGGAAGACATACTTCTCTTTCACACCAGAGGCGACGAGGTCGGGCTTGAGTGCTTTGATAAACTCCTCGAACTCGTAAGCAGTAACGTCATCGAAAACGATGGTGCCGTTTTCAATGTAGTTAGTGGTACGTTTGTAGTCGTCATTATGAGCAAACTCATAACCTGTACCAATCATTCTCATTCCCAAATCTTGGAAAGCGGGAACAACGTGACGAGGACGCAGACCACCAACCATCATAGCTACAGTCTTACCTTCCAACCGTGGACGATACTTGGCAGTGATTTCATCCATCACTGGCTGGTACTTGGCGATGATCTTCTCAGCGTTTTCTTGGATCTTCTCGTCAAACTTGGAAGCGATTTCCCGTAAGGATGCAGCAATCTTGGTAGGACCAAAGAAGTTGTATTCCAACCAGGGTATACCGTAAGCTTCTTCCATGTGACGGCTGATGTAGTTCATCGACCGGTAGCAGTGAATTAGGTTCATCTTCACGTTTGGTGTCTGCATCATCTCGTGGATGGTACCATCACCTGACCACTGGGCGACCACGCGCAAGCCGAGTTCTTCTAACAGGATGCGGCTAGCCCAAGCATCACCACCGATGTTGTAGTCACCGATGATTGCGACATCATAAGGAGTAGACTCGAATTTGAGTGTCCCTTCTTTTCTTTCCTTATCGGATCTGCTGAACACCCAGTCACGAACCATGTCGTTCGCAATGTGGTGACCAAGAGACTGAGAAACACCCCGGAAGCCTTCGCAACGTACGGGTACAACAGGCTTGTCAATCTCTTTAGCTGATTTTCTGGCGACGGCTTCAATGTCATCCCCAATCAGACCGACAGGACATTCAGATTGAATTGAGACACCACGGTTGAGGGGGAAAAGTTGGTCGAGTTCTTCGATTAGTTTTATGAGTTTTTTGTCACCGCCGAAGACGATATCCCGTTCTTGGAAGTCAGAAGTGAAGTGCATGGTGCCAAAGGTGTCAACACCTGTGGTGCCGATGTAGTAGTTACGACGACCAGACCAAGACCAGTAACCGCAACCGACAGGACCGTGGCTGATGTGGATCATGTCCTTAATGGGACCCCAGACCACACCTTTAGAACCAGCGTAAGCACAACCACGAGCGGTCATCACACCAGGAAGAGATTTGACGTTGGACTTAACGCCGCAGTCGGACTTGCCTTCTTCGTATACGTTTATATGCTTTTCCCGCTTTTTCTTAGCTTTGTCGGGGTAAGCGTCTAGAACTTCTTTAACTACTTGTTTTCTTTGTTCTACGAGCGCTTTTGGATCTTGCTCGGAAGATTTTTTGTCATCTGTATATGTCATAGCGTTCCTTGCTGGTGAATTACTGGTGAGAAGGAAAGATGAAGAGCGAAGGGTGAAGAGTGAACCATTTATATTTCATTCTTTATTCTTCTGTCTTCAAAGGTGGGCTGCTTGCCCACCCTAGGGCATTGCTTACTTGGCAGCAGCTTCTGCAGGTTTGCCAATAATTTCTGCGTGCTTGGTATCGTCGTCGAGGATACCGAATTCTACGAGTAGGGCTTCTAACTCGTCCATTTCCAGAGGTGTAGGAATGGTGAGCTTGGTGTTTTCGACGACCTTCTTAGCTAATGTGCGGTATTCATTACCTTGGTCGCTGTCAGGTGCGTACTCGTTGACGGTCATCCGACGCAATTCAGCGTGTTGAACGATGTTGTCACGAGGTACGAAGTGAATCATCTGGGTGTTCAACCGTTCTGCCAGGGTTTCGATGAGTTCGATTTCCCGGTCAACTTTACGGCTGTTACAAATCAGACCAGCCAAGCGTACACCACCAGAGTGAGCATACTTGAGAATACCGCGAGCGATGTTGTTAGCAGCATACATCGCCATCATTTCACCGGAAGTCACGATGTAGATTTCTTGTGCTTTACCTTCACGGATAGGCATAGCGAAACCACCGCAGACAACGTCACCCAACACGTCGTAGGAAACGAAGTCTAAGTCTTGGTAAGCACCGTTTTCTTCCAAGAAGTTGATGGCGGTGATAATACCCCGACCGGCGCAACCTACACCAGGTTCAGGACCACCAGATTCCACGCACTTAACACCACGGAAGCCGGTGAGCATCACTTCTTCGATTTCTAAATCTTCCACAGCACCCCGTTCAGCAGCCAAGTGAAGCACGGTGGTTTGAGCTTTACTGTGCAGCATTAAACGGGTAGAGTCTGCTTTAGGGTCGCAACCCACAATCATGATGCGCTGACCCATTTCTGCCATAGCGGCAAGGGTGTTTTGGGAGGTGGTAGATTTACCGATACCGCCTTTACCGTAGAATGCTATCTGTCTGATTTTTTCCTCGGACATGATGAGTTTTCTCCTGCAATTAGATTGCTAATTAATTGGTTGGTTGGTTGGTTTGGTGGGTCTTTGCTTTTTGTGAGTCACGCCTATTAAAATTACAGCGTTGACCGTGTGTAGAACGAATCAGGTGGCATTGGCACTATGTGCCCGCCGGTGGCGATCGCTCTACCCCTGAAACTATCCAAAGCAAGAACATCATTTATCCTCGTTAAATTTGGTTGGGACTTTCTTTACAAATGCATCGGAATATGCATAAACCTGAAACACCAAGTAAGACTTGACCCTCGCTACTTAAACATTCAAAATTCAGTTCTGTTTTTGAACAAGCGAATTTTGAATTCGTAGCTTTGAAATCACTTGTTCAAAATAGCGCCCTTCAAACTTGAGACGCGAGCAAGTGCAGCGTTTGCGTCCTCTGGCGACACTCCACGCACAGCAACTGCATCACTCAGGTGTTTTGCAATATTATCGAAGTGTTGTTGTTGTAGATTCATACCTGTGTGTGTTGTTTCCATGGAACGACCCTTATATTGGTCTGGACCATCAAAAATCTTGGCGAAGAAAGCCACTTGTTTTTGACGCTGCTTATCCAAATCTGTATTAGCGAAAAAGTGATTGAGGGTGTTGTCAGCCATGATGCGTTTGTAGAAATCATCCACTATTTGCTCAATACCCTGTTGTCCACCAAGTTGGTCGAATAATGTGCTCATATCCTTTTCCTTTGAAGCGAGTTGGTTGGATACTGAAATTCGCGCACTTGAGCGCTAAAAACCTTCACTCTTGTTGCTCAAAGCGAGTGAATTTAGCTGTCGGTTTTTAGTAGAACTCAAGGGTTGATAAGGAAGACAATGATATGAGTCAAATCCTACTTGGTGTTTCAGGGTAATGCATATTAGAGTAGACTTGTAAAGTGCGTAAGTCTTAAAGCAATGATGGCTCAACTGCTTCTACCACAAGGTCTTTGCTTACGCGATCGCGCAATCTAGATTCAATTGCAATCTTAAGTGTTGCTGTGCTAGCAGAACACGAACCACATGCACCTTGGAGCAGAACTTTTACAGAATCACCATCTACGTCGTACAGTTCTACGTCTCCGCCATCGGCCATCAGAACGGGTCTGACTTCTTCATCTAAGACTTTTTGAATTAGTGCAATTTTCTGCACTGGTGTCAGAGGTTTTTGGGCTTGCTGACTAGCCGTATTCCTTTTCAAGGAAGTACCTGAAGGGGCAGCAGATTCTTGCCGTACAGATTCTATTATATCATCAATCGTTGCCAAACAAGATCCGCATCCGCCACCTGCTTTGACATAATTTGTGACTTCTTCGGCGGTGGTGAGATTATTTTCTCTAATCGCACGCTTAATTTTTGTATCGCTAATGCCAAAACAAGTGCAAACTAGCGCTCCTTCATCATCGTCTTCATGAACTTCGGGAGCAATACCTCGGTAATTATAGATAGCTGCTTCTAGCGCTTCTTGTCCCATCACCGAGCAATGCATCTTTGCTTGTGGTAATCCGCCAAGATAGTTGGCAATATCTTTGTTAGTGACCTTCAGGGCTTCGTCTAGGGTTGAACCCTGGATTAAATCTACCAAAGCTTCAGAAGATGCGATCGCACTCGTACAGCCAAAGGTTTGATAACGAGCTTCGAGGATTTTTTCAGTTGTTTCCTCAACTTTAAGGTGTAGTCTCAGGGCATCTCCACAAGCAATGCTACCGACTTCTCCAACAGCAATTTTGATTCCAGCTTCTGTAGAGTCTTCTAATTCCCCTTGATTTTTGGGATTGTAGAAGAGATCCATCACTTTATCTGTATAGTCCCACATAGCCGATTTCAGATTTGTTGATTTTGAACTTTGGATTAGATTATTGGAAAGTTGGGGGGGTAGGGAGCTTTCTCTCGAAAAGGCAGGGGGCAAGGGAGATCAAGAGTTAATGTCCAGCACGTTCTTCCTCTGCCTCTGGTGGGTTCTCCCTGCTCTTCCTCATTTGCCTACACCAAGCACTGATTTTTCTTGTTGTTGCAGCCAACCGACATTATCACTCTTGAAGGGTGAGAGGGCACGTAGACGCTCTATAATGTTAGGCATGACTGCCAGAACTGCATCAATTTCGGCTTCTGTTGTGTAACGGCAAAGGCTGAAGCGAATGGAACCATGCAAGATGGTGTAGGGTAAGCCCATTGCTCGCAAAACATGAGAAGGTTCCAAAGAGCCAGAACTGCAAGCAGAACCGGATGAAGCACAAATATTGTGTTTATTTAGATGAAGGAGAATTGCTTCACCTTCAATATATTTGAAACCAATGTTGGTGGTGTTTGGTAATCTGTATGCTGGATCACCGTTGACTTCGCAGTTGGGAATTGTGGTGATCAGAGTTTGCTCAAGGCGATCGCGTAACCGCTTCTCTCTGGCTGTCGCTTCTTCTAGATGTAATAATTCTAGTTCAGCTGCTTTGCCTAAAGCAACAACTCCTGGAACATTTTCTGTTCCTGCTCTTCTACCGCGCTGTTGTCCTCCGCCGATAATCATAGGACGGAACCGAACTCCGCGTCGTAGATACAATGCACCAATTCCTTTCGGTGCATGCATTTTATGACCAGATAGAGTGAGCATATCAATGGTGCTCGTCTTCATATTCATGGGAATTTTACCCACAGCTTGCACCGCATCGACATGGAAGAGTGCGCCACTTTCTTTTACGCGCAACCCAATCTGCTCAATTGGGAAAACCGTACCGGTTTCGTTATTGGCATACATAATTGTCACTAGGGCAGTATTGCCTGTCAATGAGGCTTCCAGTTCATTTAAATCCAACTGCCCTTGACGATTCACTGATAGATAGGTGACAGAATAACCTTGAGTTTCCAGCTGTTGGCAGACATTCAGCACTGCTGGGTGTTCAACTTGTGTCGTGATGATGTGTCGCTTTTGGGGTTGTGCCAAAAGTGCTGCACGAATAGCGGCGTTATCTCCCTCAGTTCCTCCACTGGTAAAGATAATTTCTGATTCATCAGCACCCAACAAAGCAGCAACTTGTTCTCGTGCAAGTCTTACTGCTTTACCAACTTGCCCACCAAAGGTGTGCATACTGGAGGGATTGCCGTAATAATCGCTGAAGTAGGGCAGCATCGCCTCTACAATTGCTGGGTCTACCTTGGTGGTGGCGTTATTGTCTAGATATATGCAGTCTTTGTGCATTGCTTCCAATCTAATTTGATTACAACCAAAAATTTATGAAAATCTGTATAAGATATCGGTTAAACAGTTATCAGTGAACAATTGATGATTGATGATTGATAACCCTATGCCTAACGCCACACCTTACGGTGAGTCCAGCGCTGGCTCTCCAACGCAATGGCTCCCCTCCTGCAGCACTGGCTCACTGATAACTGTTTACTGGTTCAAGCTTTTACTTTTGATGTTTGATGTTTCTGAACTTGTTCAGAGAATTTTTGGGAATAAAAGTTAAACCAGTTGTCCCAATATTCTTCTTTTTTTGTTAGTTTTGTTATGAGTCTATTGTAAGTATCAAACCAGGATTCCCAGTAATCTCCACGTTCTTTGACGCAACCATCGCAGGTGGGACAACCAGCCGCACACTGAGGGACACTATAAGTCGTATTATCACAGTTTGTGCAGAGGTTTGGGTCAATCCAGTGACGACCGTCAACTATTTTGACTGCACCAGTGGGACAGGCAGAAAGACATAATTTGCAGGAAATGCACTTGCTGGTAATTTTGTAAGCCATGACTATTCCCCTTACTATCTTATAAATTGTGGATTGGGAATTGGGTAGTGAGTACTAGATATTGGGTAATGGAGAGAAGGAAAAGTGAAAAGTTAAAAGTTAAAAATTCCTCAGATTTCTAACTTTTGACTTTTGACTCTATCCTTCAAGAAGCCGCCCAAATGGCGTCTACACTTCGTTCAAGGGCATGTTTTTGACCTTTTCGTTCCCTTGTTCCTGAAGATATTGCTGATAAAAATCTAAAGCAACCGTCTCAATCACATCGTAGGATTCAACCGTCTGAATTCCGAGTTTTTGCAATTTCTCTTTGGGACTATCACCCATTTTCGAGACCAATACTGCTTTGCAATCAGCTATTGTTTGAATGATATTTTCTAAAGTGGCTTTCTCGCCGTATCCACCTTGACAATAATGGTCAACTTTGCGATGTCCAACAAAAGAAACTTTATTGGCATCAACTTCATAAATCTGAAATTCCTTGGCATGACCAAAGTGCTGGTTAACCAATCCACCACCTTTAGTGGCGACTGCAACTAAGATTTTTGGACTATTTTCTACCGATGCGCCATTAATCGTCTCTACAGCAGTGAGAGCCTTTTCTTTGGCTACTTTCAGTTCTTCTTTAAACTTCTCAATTCCTGCATGAACTTCTTGACGTTTTTCCAGATCGTATTCTGAAGTCATTTCCATGAATTTATCCTTAGTAAATTCCTGGCTGCGGTCTTCACCCAAAAGACCAACTGCATCAGCACGACACTGACGGCAATGACGCATCATCTTCATGTTACCAGCGCAATTATCTTGCACAACCTTCACTTCTTTTGGTGTGGGACCGCGCTGACCAGTCAATCCAAAGTGGGTGCCGTGTTCTGGTGCAGAAATCAGCGGCATAATATTGTGAAGGAATGCGCCTTTGGAGCGAATGACCTGATTCACCTCTGTCAGGTGCTGATCATTAATACCCGGAATCATCACCGAGTTGACTTTGCACAAAATATCAGCTTCTTTGAGGGCTTGCAATCCTTCCATCTGCTTTTCGTGCAGAATTTTTGCTCCTTCGATGCCTCTATAACGCTTACGGTTGTAGTGAACCCAAGAATAAATTTTTGCCCCGATTTCTGGGTCTATCATGTTAATAGTCATTGTAACATGATCTATGTTGAGTTGTTTAATGCGATCAACATACTCAGGCAGCATTAAACCGTTAGTTGACAGACAAAGCTTAATATCTGGCGCTTTTTCTGCAATCAACTCAAAAGTGCGGAAAGTTTTCTCTGGATTTGCTAATGGATCGCCAGGACCTGCAATTCCCAACACCGTTAATTGAGGAATCTTGCCTGCAATCACTAAAGCTTTGTGTGCTGCTTCTTCTGGGGTTAGCAGTTCACTCACCACTCCAGGACGACTCTCGTTAGCGCAGTCGTATTTACGATTGCAGTAGTTGCATTGAATATTGCAAGCAGGGGCAACTGCAACGTGCAACCTTGCATAGTGGTGATGGGCTTCTTCACTGTAGCAGGGATGCTGGGCAATCCGTTGTTTCAGCTTTTCGTCCATTTCCACAGTGGCGCTGCTATCATCGTTGCATCCGCCGCAACCGCTGGATTTTGCTTTGGTTGGAGTGGATTCTGTTACTACTGGGGTAACGAGTCCTGTAAACTGTTGTGTCATTGAATTTCGCAAAAGGTCAGGTACTAACGTTGCCACCGTGGAAGATGCCATAGCCACTCTGTTGAGTTAAGAATCGAAGCCGCGTCTTGTACTTGCGCTGTTTACCCAAAGTTTTTAAGGGCTGGTAGTGTGTCAACGCTTTTTGACTTAAGGGAAGCGGGTAAAGGCGCGACTTCTGTTCACAGGGGCATGGTGCTATCTCATCCCTCCACTCACTCACTGCGCTGTTTGTGTTTGCGCTTTAAGTGTTGGCGATATAAGTTTTATATCAGTTGTCTTGAATAAGGGCAGCGCTTGTGGTCTGGATAGAATTTATTGGATTGATTAGAATTGTACTCAATACTAAAAACCTTTACCCTTTATGCATTTGAGGAGTCACAAAAATTTTTTATGGGTAGGGGAACTAGAATTTTTTGGTTGGGGTTCGAGTATTTATGGAAGTGGGGACAAGTATTTCTGTACTCATACAAAAACCAATCCCTGCAAGGACTTGAGCGCAATCTTAGCTTTTTTTTTCGGTTTTTCACCTTGTACTCAAAGGGTGGTGAAATAATATCTAGAGCATTGCCTGAAGAGAAAAAAATTCTGATTTTGGAAATCTGGAGCAGATCAAGGAGCGCTACTCCAGAAATTTGCGAAATTCAATTCTGTATACAGAATATCATTCTTTGGGAAGAAAAAATGCCATTCAAGTTTTTTTAATATTTAGTTGGTATTTAGTTGGTATACCGATCTTTGCTAGATATTGATAGGCTTTCCCTGATAAATTTCGGCTAGCTTTCAGGCGTAATCAAGAAAAATAAGGTTTCTTACCCAGTTGATTTGACCGATTAATAGAATAATATCTCAACTAACGGAGTTTGAACAAGTAAAATCTGGAATAAAGATATCTTTGAACATAATTTGGTCTCAAGTCAAGAAAATCATGATTATTGGTTCTGGAGGTGCACGTAAATCTACCCTTTCTTTCAAGAAACACAGGAGTGTAAGGGTGTAGGGGTGTAGGGGTGTAGGGGAGCCAGTACTTGATGAGGGTCTCCCCACCTAGGTATCTGGTGAGACCAGCGCGAATGACGGCTTTCCCGACAGAGGCGACTGGCGTATGCGCTTTGCGCACGCCCAGAGGTCTAAAGCGCAGCGAGACCGTTCGGCCACCAAAAGCAGTCAGGCAGTTTTTACAAGATATTTCTCGTTCTTTGGCTTCGGCAGAGAATGCCCAATAGATGCAGGGTGAAAAGCTACCAACACCATACTCTCGTTACACTGAGAAAAAATATTGTCCTAATTCTGCCCAAAAATCAGGGTACCAAGAGTAAAACTATGAAAGCAGTAGTTATCCGTCGATATGGCTCTCCTGAGGTGTTTCAGTACGAAGATGTAGAACCTCCAAAAATTAAACCCAATCAGTTACTTGTCAAAGTTCATGCGACTTGCGTTAATCCCGTTGATTGGAAAATGCGCAAAGGAATGTTGAAATTTATCACGGGTAACAAATTTCCCATGATTATAGGGTTTGATTTGTCGGGAGAAGTTATAGAAGTTGGTTCTCAAGTTACGCAATTCAAGGTAGGAGACGTTATCTACGGCTCTATTAGTCCATTGGGGGGAGCTTATGCAGAATTTGCAGCCGTTCCAGAAAAGAATGCTGCTCTTAAACCAACAAACATGACTTATGAAGAAGCAGCCTCTATTCCCGTAGCAGCACTCACTGCACTGCAAGGGCTGCGAGATTTGGGGAACATTCAACCAAATCAAAAGGTTCTTGTGAATGGCGGTTCTGGTGGTGTGGGTATTTTTGCAGTGCAAATTGCTAAAGCTTTAGGCGCACAAGTAACGGCAGTTTGCAGTACAAAAAATATTGATTTTGTAAAATCTTTGGGAGCAGACCAGATAATCGACTATACACAACAAGACTTCACCCAAGAATTAGGGCAGTACGACATCATTTTGGATGCAGTTGCTAAGCAGTCCTTTTCTGGTTGTAAACAAGCTCTAAAACCAAATGGAATTTACGTGACGACACTCCCTAGCCTTGAAAGCTTTGTCCAGATTATCTTGACAGCGCTGATTCCTGGTAAAAAAGCTAAATTTATCCTTGAAAGACCTAATACTCAGGACTTAGTTTACCTCAAAGAGTTGATTTCGGCTGGTAAAATTCGCTCAGTGATTGATCGCACCTACCCTCTACAAGAACTCGCCGCCGCTCATACATATAGCGAAACAGAGCGAGCAGTAGGTAAAATTGCCATTACCGTTGCGAATTAATGTGTGGAACTTTTGTGGGAATTCTTAAAATAACAGTCGAAAATTGTACTAGACAAGCCTGCATTTGCAGGCTTTTTCATTTCGAGAAGATGCAGAAAAAGCATAAAGATATTGCTTTTTCTTATATAAAACACTCAAAATTCTTATCCAAAGGGATAAAATAGATTTAACCGTTAATCAAACTACAATTGTAAATACATAAAATAGTATCTGCACTTACAGATAAAAACCATCAGATAAAATAGTAAAACTTGTCTTTTTTCAATTGTAGGAATACTATAATAAATAGTAATTGCATATACAGAACTTTTGCATATAGCTCTTTCGTCTTATGTCTGAGTACAGATGAAATCTTGTTAATTTATGCGAAAATTTATTGCCTAAACAGCAGAAAAGTCTTATGGCAAGCCAATTGCTATTGAGTACAAAAATACTTAATCCTCTCCCCCATAAATTCAAGTACCCTGATCCTGGAAATACTAGTACCCCTACCCCAAGACAAATTTTAAATTTCCATTAAATCAAGGTTCACACACACTTGAGTACAGCTTTAATCAATTCAATAAATTCAATCGGCGTTAGAGACACAGCCATCTTTGCAAATACCTGATATAAGCAGAGAATATAGCACACCGCTATTTTCATTCCTGCAAAACCGATGCAACAGCCCTTCGACTCTATCAGGAATTTAAAAATTGCAAAAATGCTGGGCGACAATCCACACTGGCTTTTTGCTATACTTTCTGGTGTTTATTTTGAGCCGCTATTAACTGATTTTCGCATCATATTTGAGCGAGATCCAGCAGCACGCAATTGGCTAGAGGTACTGTTTTGTTACCCTGGATTCCACGCACTATGTTTGCACCGGCTTGCTCATTCGTTGCACAGTCGTGGAGTGGTTTTTATCCCCCGCTTGATTTCTCACTTAGGACGGTTTCTGACAGGAATTGAAATTCATCCGGATGCGGAGATTGGTAAGGGTGTGTTTATCGACCACGGTATGGGTATTGTCATTGGCGAAACTGCTATCGTTGGCGACAATACGCTGATTTACCAAGGTGTAACCCTTGGTGGAACTGGAAAACAAAGTGGTAAGCGCCATCCTACCTTGGGGAAAAACGTTGTTGTAGGGGCGGGTGCAAAAGTTTTGGGCAATATTGAGATAGGCGATCGCGTCCGTGTCGGTGCAGGTTCCATTGTTTTACGCGATGTTCCACCAGATTCCACTGTTGTGGGAGTTCCAGGACGGATTGTTTCTCGCAAGCAAAATGAACAGCTCTCCCCCCTAGAACACGCAAAACTACCCGATTTAGAAGCGAGTGTCATTCGCTCTTTGCTGGAACGTATTGAGCAACTCGAACAAAAGCTACAAACTTTTACAAATCAGAAAACGAAAAAAGAATTGGTGACAAAGGAACGTTAACTATGTTGCAATCGTGTAGTTTCCAAGCCTCAGGCGAGCATATTGTGCAGATCCCCGTGAGCGATCGCAGGCAAATCTGTCACCGCTTGCAAGAATTAATGATCAACTGTTGGTGTCATCCTGATGGTTCTTTGCGGGTACAAGTGAATAGTTGTCTGACAGCTATTCTTGTCCGCAGTACCGTACTGCAATTTATGGGAAGTCGCCAAGAATTAATCGATTGGCTAGAAAAATGTTGGCAGGTTTAAATTTTTGAGGATTTTAATTTGAGATCAGCAAGCCTGAAAACAGGCGTGAGGTGTGAAAAGAAGTATGAAGGGTTAGGTTGACGTTCAGGTGTTAAAATTTTTCTTTTACCCTACTAGAAGGGGTACGGGGGTTTCTCCCGCCCTGGGAAAGTATCTGTAGCGTCTACATCCTTTATCCTTATACCTTTATACTTTATAGTTTTGGTAAAACTTTCTCTTATGGCAAACCATCAAACTCATGTAAAATTTATTGATTTTTTAGAAAAGGAATTTGCACTTTCAACTGTGGACATTTCTGTAGCATTACGTAAACATGAGTTAGATAATAGTCCTTTATCAATGCTTCTTTGGCAGTATGGCTTAGTTGACATAGAACAGCTTGAACGCATTTTAGATTGGCTAGAAGACCAATGTTAAACAATTCAAATTTTAGCTGATATAAATCAGCAGCAATCATTAAAATATTCAAGACTTAAGAAGACTGTAGAAATTCCAATTTGCAGTCAAAATGACAATAGAAAAATCTTGAATAACTTTAGGAGGATATGACGATGATTTCTAGCTTAATAGCCGGATTGGGCATTCTAGTGTTTTCCGGGCTTGCGAATACATATCTCAGTCATATGCTATTTGGTGAGACAGAATCCCCACCAGATAATAACAATTTGTAGTTGATACCAAATTCTTGTTTGATGGCATACAGATAGAGCAAGAATTATCAATTATCAATAGTGATATTTGGGTGAAAAGCCAAAATACAACAATCAAAATATTCCTATAATTCATGGAATAGATTTGACAACACAAGAGTGATTCATCTCCGTGTAAATTTACTTGCATTAGATTCCAGATAAACCGAAATCACCAAAAAAAGATTCTCGGTTCTGACCCTAATAAGTCTGAGTTCAATGCTTGTCATCATTCATCATTTTCTCAGAGGTATTTAAGATGAATCAAGTTCTGGTAAATGACACAACACTACGCGACGGCGAACAAGCAGCAGGAGTAGCCTTTAACTTACAAGAGAAAGTCGCGATCGCCAAGTTTCTCGATACCATCGGCGTTCATGAGTTGGAAGTCGGTATTCCGGCGATGGGTGAAGAAGAAACACGAGCGATATCAGCAATTACTCAGTTAGATTTGCAAGCCAAACTGCTTGGCTGGAACCGCGCTGTTGTATCTGATATTCAAGCTTCCATAGCTTGCGGTTTGAAGCGAGTGCATATCGCTATTCCCGTTTCTGGAATCCAAATCGCTGCTAAATTTCATGGTCAGTGGCGAGTCACTCTGCAACAATTGAGAGATAGCATTAACTTTGCTCTTGATAAAGGTCTTTGGGTGTCGGTAGGAGGAGAAGATTCTTCTAGAGCTGATGAAAACTTCCTTCTCGATGTTGCGCAATATGCCCAGGAATGGGGTGCATCACGGTTTCGTTTTTGTGACACAGTAGGCATTCTCGACCCCTTCAGCACATACACTAAAGTCAAAAGATTAGTGACGGCTTTAGTCATTCCCGTAGAAATTCACACTCACAATGATTTTGGCTTGGCAACTGCCAACGCTCTTGCTGGTCTTAAAGCTGGAGCCTTATCAGTCAATACTACAGTCAACGGGTTAGGCGAAAGAGCCGGAAATGCAGCTTTAGAAGAAGTTGTCATGGGTCTTAAACGCATACACGGCGTTAATATGGGTATTGAAACGCCTCGTTTATTAGAACTGTCTCGACTTGTTGCGTCTGCATCAGGATCTCATGTACCACCTTGGAAGGCAATTGTCGGTGAGAATGCCTTTGCCCACGAAGCTGGTATTCATGCTCACGGCGTACTGCAAAACCCCATCACTTACGAGCCGTTTGCTCCCCAGGAAGTAGGCTGGGAGCGGCGTTTGGTTGTGGGTAAGCATTCTGGTCGGCATTTATTATCTAGTATCCTGCAAGAGCATGGTATTTTTCTGAGTTCACAAGAAACTCAATCTGTTTTAGATGCGGTAAGACAAGAATCAGTAGAGAAAAAACGCAGTTTAACCGTGCAAGAACTGTTGGATTTAGTACAAGAACAACAGAGGTATTCACATGCGACCATCAGATGAAGTAGAACTAGAAGAACCACCAGCTTTTAATATTGGTGATAAAGTCCGATTGCGTAAAGTTATTAAGAACGATGGCACTTTTCCTGGTCAAGAGATTGGAGTTATCTTAGCGACAAAAGGAGATACTGGCTACGTTGCTAGTATAGGCACTTATTTACAAAGGTCCTATATCTATGCAGTCCATTTTTTGGACAAAGGATTTGTCATAGGTTGTCTCAAAAAAGAATTAGAACTTGTTGAGAAAGGGCAAGAACTGACTGAGGAAGTCTTATAAACTTATTTTTCTGAACAGAAAATCAGACATTTCTCAAATACATTAATCTCAACACTAGGAAGCGGTAAAATTCTTATGAAAGTCATGCTGCGTCAAAATGATGCTGGAAACTTGGTCGTCTACGTTGCCAAGAAAGACCTTGAAGAAGAAGTTGTCAAACAAACTGAAGGACCAGAAGGCAAAATTTTGACCTTAGCAAATGGCTGGGAATTAGCATTTACTAACTTGCCAGAATTGGTAGATTTACCTCAGACTGTAGAGGCTAAACGCCTTTCTTAGTTTAGCATCAAGCCTCTTGCAAAATTAAGAGGGAACAGGGAACAGGCAAGAAGGGAGGTGGTGTTTCTTTCATTTGTTACCAGCGTGTAACCGCGCACGAGTTTAAGGCTGAGATCTTGCACTTGTGCCAACAACCGCCTAGGGTTTAAACCCTAGTCTCATAGTCAAAGTCGTCTAAAGACGACTGCATAAGCCTTTGAGTCTACTTTAAGAGACTTGAAGTGTAAGCCTCCCAATTGATTCCGAGGCTGAGATCTTGCACTTGTGCCAACAACCGCCTAGGGTTTAAACCCTAGTCTCATAGTCAAAGTCGTCTAAAGACGACTGCATAAGCCTTTAAGTCTACTTTAAGAGACTTGAAGTGTAAGCCTCCCAATTGATTCCGAGGCGGACGAGGTTGCGTTGTTGAGAATGGTGCAAAATGTCAGTTAAAACGGAACGGCACATGCTACAAGTCGGGCTTTGCGTTTCCCTTCGCAGTGCCTCCTCAAAGACTAACAAGAGTCCGTTTTAACGGACTTGGACTTTGAGCCAAGAAATTTATTTCTTGGCGTTCTTGGTGGACAAAAATAAGAAAGCAAGATCTAAGTATTACGATTATTTGTGCCCACTTAAAAAAGACAACCCACACAAAAAATCCACTGATTAAAAAAACATGGGTCATCATTACTTGAAATTATCTGAATTTAACCTTGAAGGACAATTCCTGAGCTTTGTTGGTGATAGCCCAGGCAAATCCAAATACTTACAACTGGCGTTAGAATCTGAGGATGTACAAATCAAAATTCCCAAAGAATTACGTAAACACCTCAATTTATCTCTAATTCCTGGCGAGCAAATTCGTGTATTTGGTATCAGTAAGCTAGACACCCAAACAGGCGAAGTCAAACTAAAAGCTTTTAGCATAGCACCACTTGGTTTTTGTTCGACTCAAAAAACACCCGTTCAACAACACAAACGTGCTCCTAAGGCAAAGATTTTAACCTGCCAAAAATCTGGCTGTGTTAAACGTGGTGCAAAAAATTACTTGTCAGAATTAGAAAAGATTTTGTACACTCGCGGTTTATCAGATCAAGTCATCATTGAGCGGACTAGTTGTTTAAAATGTTGTAAAAACGCACCGAATTTGATTTTGCAAATTGGGACAAAAGAATATAAGAATCTTCATCCAGAGGCGATCGTCTCTTTACTGGAAGATTATTTGGTATCAAATCCGTGAGCAACTGAATGATAGCAATCGGTTCAGAACCCCGACTTCGTAAGAGTTGTCGGGGTTCTTGTTTGTTCATGGCAAATGGGATAAAAAAGCTTAAACCTCACCCTCGCTTGAATCGGCGCTAAAATCTTTCCCTCTCCTTAATAAGGAGAGGGATGCCCGACAGGGCAGGGTGAGGTAGAAATCATGAATGCAACCCGCGTATCCCTTTGGCTAACTTTTTCCGTAACCTCACCCTCGCTTGAATCGGTGCTAAAATCTTTCCCTCTCCTTAAGGAGAGGGATGCCCGACAGGGCAGGGTGAGGTAGAAATCATGAATGCAACCCGCGTATCCCTTTGGCTAACTTTTTCCGTAACCTCAACCTCCGCCAATGTAATGTATATTTGTTTGTCCCTACAATCTTCAACAACCAAGGTTCAGCATGACTCAACTCTCTACCGCCGAAATCGAGCAATATCGCGAAGTTTTGCCAAATGATGCATCTTTCCAGTCAGCACTCACTCAGCTCGAACAACACAACGGCGACATTGACTCTTATTTAGATGAGATTTTGTTAGATAAATTCGGTGCGACGAGAGACTATCAAAAATCTCTGCGGGAAGTGACACTCAAGCGGTTGCGCAAAGAACTCTGCGGCGCTGATGATAGTTTCCGTACCAAAGTGCAGGAATACAAAAGAAATCCAGCGAGTGCGCCGTTACTCACAGGGTTGATTGTCTCATTGCTTGGTATGACTGGAGTACCACTCGACCCTAACATTGCTACTGTTATTGTGTTGTACATTGTCCATGTCGGCATCGATATTTTTTGTGAGTATACCGAACCAGATGCTGATGCTTCGGGAAACCAACCACCAAAAAATCAATCCTGAAGCACCTCATCAAGCCTGATTTCCAACTACTCTGGTAATCTCTCTAATATCTCTCGTGCTTGCTCAGCCCTATATTCATCCTTATACTCAACATATATCTCCAAAGCTTTCTGCAAATTAGCCCTCGCCTCGGTGTAGTTTTCCTCTGCTTTTGCAAGCAATCCTAATTCCGCGTAGGTGTAAGCACTTAAATAACGATCGCCAAAATCGATATAGATTTGCAAAGCTTGTTGGTAATTGCACCTTGCTTCCTCATATTCGTGCAAGTTTTGGGCTACCTTTCCCAAGTGGTGGTAGGTGCGAGCACTTGAGTAGCGATCGCCAAAATCGATATAGATTTGCAAAGCTTGTTGGTAATTGCGCCTTGCCTCTTCAAATTCTCGCAAATCTTGGGCAACATACCCCAAGTTATTGTAGACGATAGCACACCAGTAGCGATCGCCAAAATCGATATAGATTTGCAAAGCTTGTTGGTAATTGCGCCTTGCCTCATCAAATTCTCGCAAATCTTGGGCTACTGCTCCCAACTGGTGGTAGGTGCCAGCACACCAGTAGCGATCGCCAAAATCGATTTTGATTTGCAAAGCTTGTTGGTAATTGCGCCTTGCTTCTTCAAATTCTCGCAACTCTTGGGCTACTGCTCCCAAGTTGTGGTAAGTGCCTGCACTTGAGTAGCGATCGCCAAAATCGATTTTGATTTGCAAAGCTTGTTGGTAATTGCGCCTTGCTTCTTCAAATTCTCGCAACTCTTGGGCTACTGCTCCCAAGTTGTGGTAAGTGCCTGCACTTGAGTAGCGATCGCCAAAATCGATTTTGATTTGCAAAGCTTGTTGGTAATTGCGCCTTGCCTCATCAAATTCTCGCAATTGTTGGGCTACTGCTCCCAACTGGTGGTAGGTGTCAGCTTTCCAAAGTTGTTTTTCTCTTTCTTCTACACCTCCAAGTACATCACAAATTTCCAAAGTCTTTTCGTAGGACTTTCTTGCTTGCTGGTACTGCTTCGTTTGCAGTTGACAATTACCCAGTCTTGCAATTGCCAATGGTATCTGATAACCTGATTCTCCCTGGATAAATGCTTGTGAATACTTTTCCAAACGTTGACAAACTATTTCTGCCAACTTCAGGTTACTTTGGTTATCGTTAATCAACTCAAAGTATTTTTTTAAACAAAAATATATGCTGATACTCTCTTGGTTATCCAAACAGATTTCCAGCGTATTGTAGAGATTTTCATACTCAAATTTGCAGTAGTTTATACCCCCTTGCCGCTCTTGCGCGTTCTTGGATTCCATCAATTCATTGTAATAATCTGCCAAATCTTGATAGTGCTTTTTAAATCCCTCTTGCAAAGTTTCACGGGTAGCATCATCAAGAACCTCTAACTTAGTTTTCAAAAAGTAGGGGAATACAGGTTGAATTGCCAGAAACGGTGAATCCTCTTCCCCCCCTCTCCTTGTAGGAGAGGGGCTGGGGGTGAGGTTCATCGGTGAAAGCAAACCCCAGTTAATTGCTTCTTGAATCGCCTCATCAAACTTATCAAAATGATAATCTTTGAATGCTTCCTGTGTTTGCAATTTTTTGATATAGTTTGGAATATCCCTACGGTCGATAAACCCACTAAAAGGAGCCAAGCACAACAGTAACTTTTGCGCCTCTGGTGAGAGATTGCTGTGGGAATATTCTACACATTTGAGAATACTTGTCGTCTTCTCCTCACTCCCCGTATCCAACTTCACATCAGCCGACTGCAACGCCGAAAGAATCTCCTTGGGCGATTGGTTTTTAAAATTCGCCAGCACGACTTCCATCGCCAAAGGATACCCCGCCAACAGTTTCATCAACTTCTGAAAATCTTCGTCTTGACGAATAACGGGAATACGTTTTTCTGTGACGTGGCGTTGGAGAATTGCCTGTGCTAAGTCAGAACGTGCTTCTTTGTCTAGCCCTTGCAATTCATAAATATTGTTTTTAAAAGTCGTTGCTTGCAACCAATCTTCACGACTGCGGGAACCCAGAATCACCCGCGTTCTTCCGCCTATCAATCGCGTCAAAAAATCTTTGATTTGGTTGCGTTCTGTTTCTGGTAGAGTATTTTGAATCGCCAGCGGTTGCCCAGTCACCGATTCCAAATTATCCAGAATCAAAATACAAGATTCAGCGCGGAGTGTTTTTAGTAACTTTTGCTTTTTGGCTTCTGGCAGCATCCGATGAAAGTTGTCAAACCTATCATAAATCTTGTTGCCAATCTCCCAGATGATTTGCTCTAAATTCCACGCCTTCTCGTCATACCCAAAATAAAAGATATCTTTTGCAAAACACGTCGTCTGCCACCATTGGCGCAAATATCTTAGCAGAGTGCTTTTACCTGTTCCCCCCATTCCCTGCAACAGCAAGATATTGTGTCGCAGCAATGACTTTTCAATTTTGAGAATCTCCAAATCTCGCCCGAAAAATCCATATTCTGGCGACGTGAAGCGATATCTTTCACCTTCAGTTTGCCAAAATTGCTCTTCTTCTTGTGGCGTGAATTCTCGCAGGTTCAACTTCACCGCTTGATTGCTGTAAACCACAGGTAGCAACCAATCTTCCAAATCAATGTGCTTGTTGAAATAAGCTTTGCGCTTCTTGTCATTAAAAAGTTCCAACCTGCCGAGGCGTATCGCTTCGCTGATATCCTTGTGATCAAAAAGATGAGCATAAACTTGCTGCATCATCAGCTTGGCAGCATCCACCATGACGGTATACCCCATCGCCACTACCATCTGCATCCCTGCAGCCATCAACTGACTTCCGAGACTGGTTTCTCTGTAATCTCCCCCTTGCCCTGGAGGCAAAGAAGCAGTAGAAGAAACCTGCTTCCCCGACTGACAAGCATTGAGAAGACACACAGGAATTTCCTTACCCGTCAGCAGATTCGCCAACTCCGTCGCCTCCACCGGATCTGCATCGCCTTTGGTTTCTCCTTCCAAAAACAGAAACGCCTTCACTCCGTCGTAAGGTTGCAAATCATTACGTCCCCATCTCAACTGATAAGCATAAGGATTTGCGGTTTCTTTTTGGATATCCTTATATTTCATCACCGCACCGTGGGTGTCAAAGTGGATGATGTGATAAAACCCCGCGCCTTTTTCTTCCAGATGTCTTGCTAGTGCTTCATAAGTACCTGGGCGCAGTAATTCCACATTCACCGCCAACTGACTATTCTCTATCGCGTCAATCAGCGATCGCGAAATGGTACGATAACCAACATCATGTTCTTCATTCGGTCGTGCTGTCACCACCAGTAAATTAATCACGGGTGACTGTGGAATGTTCGCCTGCTTTGCCCCACGTTTTACATTCCTACGCACCATCACACAGTCTACCGCCAATGGTCGCGGATAGCCAGGTTCCCACAAAGCTTCCCAGTGCAGTGCTTGAAAGTCCGGAGTTTTCCCGACAATTTCTATCTGTAGGGGATTATGCCCTTTGCGTAGCCGCTGATATTGACTATAAGCATCTCTATCTCTAAAAACTTGGTTAAATAAATTTTCCCCATACTTTTTAATACTGGCGGCTGCCCTTTCGGCTATGATCGTGTCGCTAAAGGGAAACTCCAGCCACTCTTCAAAATACCACTCCAGTTCTCTTTCTTCTTTAGAAGTGAATGGGTTAGTGATTGTAAGTGAATATTCTTCCTCTTCAAATCTCAGAGTTACCTCAAAGCCGGTGTCGGTTTTCTCTTCTTCCCGAATCGTGATGACTGGCATGGTGTGACACTTTTAACACAAAAAAGAATATTTAGTTATAGACTACACATTCGCTGTTTGCGTTTCCGTATAGCTGTATCATCTCCAGGGCAAGGCGGTTGGAAATTCTCTCTACTTACTGTCACTGCTGGTTCGCACTATTTATTACACGTACAACGTAGATTTTTTGGGCGTTTTTGAGTATAATTTAAAATAAATTAACTTTTTTATACCGTTTATTTTAGTGAAAACACTAGCAATTTTGTCTTTATTAACTTACAAACTGTCAGCAAAGTAGCCATCATGAACTGCGTACACCCTTCGGGGAGAACCTTCGGTTCCGCTTCGCTAACGGCAGTTGCTACCCTTCGGGAAGCCGCCTCCGGCGTCTACAAGTCGGGAAACCCGAACGCCAGATACCAAGTGAGGGAAACCCTCCTGCAGTACTGGCTCCCCAACGCACTGCCTCACCAGAACACATGAAAATACCTCTTAGCCTGTTCCCTGTTCCCTGTTCCCTGTTCCCTGTTCCCTATTTTCAAGTCAGGGTTTTCTACTATTAAACATTGGAATCGATTTATGTCAGATCCCAACATTGGTCGTTTACTCGGCAAACGCTACGAACTCCAGGAGATAATTGGTACTGGAGCAATGGGTAGAGTCTATCGTGCTAAGGACATTTTGTTGGGTGGCGTACCTGTTGCTGTGAAGTTTCTGGCTCTATCCACCCAAAATCAAAATCTGCGAGTGCAAGAACGCTTTGAGCAAGAGGCAAAAACCTGTGCCATCCTTGGACAGAAAAGCATCCACATTGTCCGAGTCATGGACTATGGCGTAGACGAGAATGATACTCCGTTCTATGTTATGGAATACTTGCAAGGAAGCAGTCTGAGCAATATCATCCGCCACCAACCACTCTCTTTACCAAGATTTTTGAATTTGGTGCGTCAAATTTGCTTGGGATTACAGTGCGCTCATAATGGTATCTTTGTACAAGGGAAAATATGTCCAATTATTCACCGCGATATTAAGCCCAGTAATATAGTGGTCATTCAAGACCATAGTTTCGGCGAATTAGTCAAAGTTCTAGATTTTGGTATTGCCAAGTTACTACATGCCGATAGCAGCTATACTGACTACTATTTAGGCACTCTTGCTTATTCTTCTCCCGAACAGATAGACGGTCAGGAATTAGATAACCGTGCTGACATTTATAGTTTGGGAGTCATGATGTTTGAGATGCTTACAAGCAAAATTCCCCTAGTCGCATCAACCAACTCTTTTGGAGCATGGTACAAAGTACACCACTATCAGCAACCACGTTCCTTTGCTGAAGTTGCACCCAATCTAGAGCTACCACAGAGTGTGAAAAATTTGGTTATGAGTTGTTTGGCTAAGACACCAAGCTCACGTCCCCAAAGTATAAACGAAATTCTTCAGGTTCTGCGATCTTTAGAACAGGGCGATGCTCCTCTGGAGCCGCCCCTTTGGGGCTCTCGCGCAAGTGAAACTTTGCCAAATATAAATCAAGCTCCAACTGTCTCTGTCTTAATCAAAACAGATGTTGATACCAAGTTGCGTTCAGAAATAGCATTTAGAAATGGGGGAGGAACCCAGACTCACACAGTCAGAGAGTCAGGGAGTGTGGAAGTGTGGGAGTCTGAAAAAATATCCTTTTCTCGCTTTTTTGCTCCTTCCTCATCGTCACCCCACATACTATCTTTGAATTCAACTCAGTATGACGACAACAGCCAAGCAGTGACGCTATCATCTGGATTGATACAGGAAATTGTACAGCAAGCTTGTTGGCCCTCGAATAAACCGATCGCCGATATCGTCTTTCCTAGTCCTCTGGGTTTGAATGGTAAGGTACTACCTGCCTTGTGGGTGATGCTACCGCATTTGGAAATTCAAAAGCGTTTGGTTTGTAAGCGCTATAATCAATTTCTTTTTATAACTTCTCCTCACCCCATGCTGCTATGGATTACCCTCATCTACAACGCTATGCATGGTGCAAAATGGCTAACATACTACATTGATCTCAAAACAACTTTCGGGCAAAAAATCACTCGCCTACTCAGACAAACAGGTTACTATCCAATACTGTTCTTTACTCGGGAGACACCAAATCGTTGTGTTGATGTATTATTCTCAAGTATTGCTTCTACACAACGCCTGTGGTTACATCACTGGGTAACGATGAGCAACAAGCTGGTATCTTCTGCCGAACCACAATTTAGTAAAACTTTACTTAAAACTGAGTATGAAAAGATCAAACCCCATATTTTGGCAAAGATACAAGCAATGGATACAGATTCATCATTTGACCTTTTCGGCTGAAAGGAATATACTACTCACCCGTGTGATTTCTACACCATCGTTCCATCCTTTTGTAAACTTTTTTTAACAAGATATGTATACAATCATGAACTAAGTTATAAGAAATATAAATACAAAGAGGATGAATAATGGAATTTAGAGTAAACTAATGACTGTGTTTACATGAGCTAGACTAGTTAAACGCTAGTTGATGGAAAACACGTGCAATGGCATTTATCCTCCAAACCTGCAATTTAGTAGCAGCGGAGTGTCGTAGATGCGTAAAGCGAGTGTGGCCCAATGTTAAGCAAAACGATATACGTCACAAAGTGAAACTCACTTGCAAAAGATGAATGATCGTTGGTAAAATCTCTAATCGTAGTTGATCATCTAAGTTGACGCCCCGGCATCCCCAGCTCCTTTCCTTCTTGGAAGTTAGCAAGAGAAGGAGGTCGCCTACTATGGCGGCGCTACTACTCTATGCTGCCCAGGTCGATCCTTCGTCTATTCCCCATTGGTGCTTAAGAAGCTGTTTATAAGTCGCTTCCCGAAGTACCATCTGCTCATAGAGCTTGACTAAAAAGTCTTTAGCTTGGTCGTGGCTCATATGCTGCACCTGAGTGGCGAATGAGTGAATGTTGAATTGCTGTTCGAGGCTCAGTTCGATTGGTTGATTCATGATGAACTCCTAAAAAGAAAAAGTAAAGGTGATATAGCCGTCGGCTGAACTAATAGGGTATATAGCTAAATTTTTATTTGTCCAAAATATTTTTACCTCCGTATTACGAACGATAACAATAGTTTGACAAATTGCCCATACCCTAATGGGTAATTTTTCGGTTGTGAGACCTTGTTGGTTAAGCCAACTGATATAGATCCCAAGTTTGTTGAGGCAGATTCCGGGAAAATATGGGTTTTTGAACCCTTTTTTTGGAGAAACTCCCTTAGTTTTCCCTAGTTTTAGATTCGGGCTGTTTAAAAATGTAGAAATTGTTACATAACTACACTGATATAGACAGAAGCTATTGCGCTCTTGTCCCACAAACCCTGTTTCTTTAGGGTATTTCAGGTAGGTAAGAATGAATTATATTCGCTCTACCTCATTGAGTGCAAGATGTCAATTACACAAAATAAGATAATTAGCCTCCTGAGTTAGAAACTTAAGAGGCTATAAGTATATGTATCAAACTGTAAACAGGAAAAAAGCTCAGTATGAACAAATTTTTAATGGTATGGAGCAATACGGTTCACTGAGTCACCGAAGAGGCAGAGGGGAAGGGCGCAGGGAGAGGGGGAGAAAACCATTAAGATGAATCCAGAAATCTTAGGCTGTGGATGCCTTGTTGAATCGGGCTGCGCGTCTGTCTGTCAATCTTTTTTTATTCAAAAAATTAATTTAGGGGCTTGTACCAATATCGCAGGGTAATTCTTTCTCCCTTGCTCACTGCTCCCTGCTCACGCCAGGTGCTACAACGGGGGGAACCCCCGCAACGCACTGGCTCCCCAGCATGGTTCAGTCATGCTAAAGCCAGATGCTTCAAGCTTCAGTTAAAGATTTTTTGGCTTCAGTTGCAACAGCTTCTACTTCATCATTCGCCAAAGTTTCCAAGATGGATTTTGCATCTGTACCGCCTAAACGATTTAAGGCTTGTACCAGCCTATAGCGCACTTGCCAATCTGGATCTGTTGCATAGGGAGCCAACAAGGGAATAGCCTGCAAGTCTCCCAATTCGCCAAAAGAACTAATGGCTGCAGTTTTGACTAAATCATTTTCTGAAGAAAGTGCCGTTTTTAGCAACTCAAAACTTCTTGGATCGTTCAACTCTCCGAGTGTAGCGATGATGCTGAATTGTACAATCCACTCGTTGCTGGTTTGGTAGAGTTGTTGTAAATCGTCAAAAGCCTCACGCAGCCCAAGAGCACCCAAACAATCTGCTGCGGCTGCTTGAACATCAGCTTCGGGATCATTGAGCAAGCGATCGCGCAATATGTTTAGAGATAAATCTAAATCTTGTTTACCCAGGGTATCCAACTGACTCACAGCTGAGTACCGTACACGGGAATTGCTATCATTTACGGCATTTTGAACCAACTCAAAACCTAGCTTTGGCTCTAATTGACGAATTTGGTTGACTGCTCGCAAGCGATCGCCTAAATCTTGAGATTCCAGCAGTTGCTTGACAGATTCAGGAGTAATACTCATTTAATTATCCTAATTTTCAAAAATGTTTTCAAAAAATAGTTAACCAGTTATCAGTCATCAGCTCATTTTGGCTTGATAACTGTTCCCTGTTCCCTGTTCCCTGTTCCCTGTTCCCTGTTCCCTGTTCCCTGTTC